>NZ_JBHXCW010000028.1:0-52328 GCF_042725365.1 Lentzea sp. NPDC060358
CGGGAGGGGCCGTCGTCGTCGGGGACTACTTGCCGAAACCGGCCTTGCGGAGCGCGTCCGCCATCGACCCGTTCGCGGGCGCCGGCGCGGTGCGCTGCTGCCCGCCGCGCTGCTGGCCACCCCCGCGCTGCTGCGGACGGCCACCGCGGTCGCGGCCACCGCCGCCGCCCTGCTGCTTCGGAGCGGGCTTGCCCGGCTCGTCGGTCAGCCGCAGCGTCAGGCCGATGCGCTTGCGGGCCTCGTCGACCTCCAGCACCTTCACGCGCACCACGTCACCGGACTTCACGACGTCGCGCGGGTCCTTCACGTAGGTGTTCGACAGGGCGGAGATGTGCACGAGACCGTCCTGGTGCACGCCGATGTCGACGAACGCGCCGAACGCGGCCACGTTCGTCACGACGCCCTCCAGCACCATGCCGGGCTTGAGGTCGGCGATCTTCTCGACGCCGTCCGCGAAGGTCGCCGTCTTGAACGCCGGGCGCGGGTCGCGACCCGGCTTCTCGAGCTCGCGCAGGATGTCCGTGACGGTCGGCAGACCGAACTTCTCGTCCACGAACTGCTCCGGCCGCAGCTTCGTGAGCACCGCGGTGTTGCCGATGAGCTCGGCGCCCGCCGCGGTCTGCATCTTCCGCACGACCGGGTACGCCTCGGGGTGCACCGAGGAGGCGTCCAGCGGCTCGTCGCCGCCCCGGATCTTGAGGAAGCCCGCGCACTGCTCGAACGCCTTCGGGCCGAGCCGTGCGACCTCCATCAGCGCCTTGCGGGTCTTGAACGGCCCGTGGGAGTCGCGGTGCAGCACGATGTTCTCCGCGAGCCCGGCGGTGATGCCGGAGACGCGGGTCAGCAGCGGCACGGACGCGGTGTTGAGGTCCACGCCGACCGCGTTCACGCAGTCCTCGACCACCGCGTCGAGCGAGCGCGACAGCTTCGACTCCGCGAGGTCGTGCTGGTACTGGCCGACGCCGATCGACTTGGGGTCGATCTTCACGAGCTCGGCCAGCGGGTCCTGCAGGCGGCGCGCGATGGACACCGCGCCGCGGATCGACACGTCGAGGCCGGGCAGCTCCGACGAGGCGTAGGCCGACGCCGAGTACACCGACGCGCCCGCCTCCGACACCACGATCTTGGTGAGGTTCAGCTCGGGGTGGCGCTTGATCAGGTCGGCGGCCAGCTTGTCGGTCTCGCGCGAGGCCGTGCCGTTGCCGATGGCGATCAGGTCGACGTCGTGCTGCTTCGACCACGCCGCGAGCTTGGCGATCGACTCGTCCCATCGGTTCGCGGGCACGTGCGGCTGGATGACGCCGTGCGCGACGACCTTGCCGGTGGCGTCGACGATCGCGACCTTCACACCGGTGCGGTAGCCGGGGTCGAGACCCATCGTGGCGCGGGTGCCGGCCGGGGCGGCTAGCAGCAGGTCGCGCAGGTTCGACGCGAACACCTTGACGGCCTCGTCCTCGGCGAACGCGCGCAGGCGTCCGCGCAGGTCGATGCCCAGGTGCACGAGGATGCGGGTCCGCCACGCCCACCGCACGGTGTCGGTGAGCCACTTGTCGCCGGGACGGCCCCGGTCGTCGATGCCGAACTTCGCGGCGATGCGCACCTCGAACGACGAGGGACCCTCCTCGCGCGGCTCCTCCGGCTCCAGGACGAGGTCGAGGACCTCCTCCTTCTCGCCGCGGAACAGCGCCAGGATGCGGTGCGACGGCAGCTTCGCGAACGGCTCGTCGAACTCGAAGTAGTCGGAGAACTTGGCGCCGTCGGTCTCCTTGCCCTCGCGGACCTTGGAGACGACGCGGCCGCGCGTCCACATCTGCTCGCGCAGGTCGCCGATCAGGTCGCCGTCCTCGCCGAACCGCTCGACCAGGATGGCCCGCGCGCCCTGCAGGGCGGCCGCCGCGTCCGCGACCTCCTTGGCGGGGTCGACGAACTTCGCGGCCTCCTCCTGCGGGTTCAGGCCGGGGTCGCCCAGCAGCGCGTCGGCGAGCGGTTCGAGACCGGCCTCCTTCGCGATCTGGGCCTTGGTGCGGCGCTTCTGCTTGTACGGCAGGTAGAGGTCCTCGAGCCGCGCCTTGGAGTCGGCGGCGTGGATCTGCGCCTCCAGGGCGTCGGTGAGCTTGCCCTGCTCGCGGATCGAGTTGAGGACGGCCGCGCGGCGCTCCTCCAGTTCGCGCAGGTAGCCGAGGCGTTCCTCGAGCGTGCGCAGCTGGGCGTCGTCGAGACCCCCGGTCGCCTCCTTGCGGTACCGGGCGACGAACGGGACGGTCGCGCCACCGTCGAGGAGTTCGACAGCAGAGCCGACCTGGCCAGCGGCCACGCCGAGCTCGTCAGCGATCTTCTGGTGGATGAGCGTTGTCACAGCGCGCCATTCTGCCCGCTGCCGGTTTCGACGTGGCACGGTGTCCAGGTGACCATCGCCGAGGTCGTCCCCTCATTGCTCGCGGGCCTGGACGTTCCGGGTGCCGACAACACGCTCGGACTGCCGCCCGCCCGGCGTGTCGTCCTGCTCCTCGTGGACGGGCTCGGGCACGAGCTGCTCCGCGCGCACGCCGCCCACGCCCCGTTCCTGGCGGGCCTCGCGCCGCGGCGGATCGACGCCGGCTTCCCGTCGTCGACCGCCACCAGCCTCGCCTCGATCGGCACCGGGCTGCTCTCCGGTGAGCACGGCATCGTCGGCTACACGTTCGCCGTGGGCGACGAGGTGCTGAACTCGCTCACCTGGTCACGCGCCGGCGACCACCACCACGACCTGCGCAAGGCGCTCGTGCCCGAGGTCGTGCAGCCGCACCCGACGGTGTTCGAACGCGCGGCGGCCGCCGGCGTGGCCGTCAGCTCCGTCGCCCCGATCGCCCACCGCGGCAGCGGGCTCACGCGGGCGGTGCTGCGCGGCTCGTGGTTCCGCGGCGCGGCGGGCTTCGGCGACCTCGCGCTGGGCGCGGTCGCGGGCGTCGAGCAGGACCGCTCGTTCTGCTACGCCTACCACCCCGACCTCGACGCGATCGGCCACCTCTACGGCCCGGGGTCGCCGGAGTGGTTGCTGCAACTGGAGTTCGTGGACTCGCTCGCGTCCCGGATCGCCGGCCGGATGCCCGCCGGCTCGCTGCTCGTCGTGACGGCCGACCACGGCATGGTCACCGCGGGCGACCGCATCGACTTCGACACGGAACCGGTGCTGTGGCAGGGAGTCCGGGTGATCGCGGGGGAGCCGCGGGTGCGGTACCTGCACACGGAGAGCGACGAGGTGCTGGACGTGTGGCGCGAGTTCCTCGGCCCGCGGGCGGACGTGCTCACGCGCGAGGACGCGGTGGACGCCGGGTGGTTCGGCCCGGTCAGCCCGCTGGCGGCCGACCGCATCGGCGACGTCGTCGTGGCGATGAAGGACACCGCGGTGCTGCTGCGCGGCCAGGCCGAACCGATGTGGAGCGGCATGACGGGCTTCCACGGCTCCCGCACGAACGACGAGATGGCCATCCCGCTCCTCGTGCACTCAGTAGCTTCAGCGTAGCCTGAAACAAGCCCTTCGCGCTGGTCAGCTCTAGGATCACCGGACGTGACGATCGAACTGCCAGGACCTGTCGCGTTCGTGCTCGGCGGCGGCGGGAGCCTGGGCGCGGCGCAGGTCGGCATGCTGCGCGCACTGCACGAGCACGGCGTGCGCCCCGACCTCGTCGTCGGCACCTCGGTCGGCTCGGTCAACGGCTCCCTGCTCGCCCTCGACCCGGATGGGGCCGCGTCGAGGCTGGCGGTGATGTGGGAGGGCATGACGCGCCAGCGCGTGTTCCCCGGCGGCCCGCTGGCGCAGCTGAGGTCGTTGCGCACCAACAAGACCTACCTCTTCCCGAACACCGGCCTGGCGGGCGTGCTCGCCGAGGGCCTCGGCGGAAGCGAGTCCTTCGAGGACCTCACGCTGCCGTTCGGCGCGGTGTCGGTGGACTGCGTGACGGGCGAGGCCGTGAACATCACCACGGGCCCGCTGGTCCCGGCGATCCTCGCCAGCGCCGCCATCCCGGGCGTCTACCCGCCGGTGAAGATCGACGACCGCGTCCTCTACGACGGCGGCGTGCTGGCGAACGTGCCCATCCGCCAGGCCCTCGCGATGGGCGCGAAGTCGTTGGTGGTGCTGGACTGCGCCTTCCCCGGCCACCTGCCGACCGTGCCGGGGACGCTCGCCGAGACGCTGCTGTTCTGGGCGACCCTGGGCATGCGCAACCAGGCCGTGCTGGAGGTGGAGCTGGCGTCGCAGCAGGCTCCGGTGCTGTACCTGCCGGGGCCGCCGGTGCAGGCGGTGACGCCGCTCGACTTCTCGCACACGGCGGAGCTGGTGGAGGCTTCTCACCTGGCTTCGGCGGCTTTCCTGACTTCGCTGGAGGTGGCGGGGGCCGGGTTGTACGGGCACCCGTCACACGGCTGATCGGGTGAACGTTCGTCGACCGGCTAACGAGCGACTGCCCCGGTTGGACTTACTCCACACATCAGATCGCGCTTGGCGGACGCGGTCGCGGCCTGGGAGTGCGCGCGACATGACGCCTGCTGAGATGGAGTTGTACAACGCGATCGAGCGGGGAGGACGGGTCGAGTTCGCCGGTGGAGGCCGGGAGATCGGAGCCGAGTTCCTGGCGGTGCAGCTGCTGCGGGGCATCGGTTGCCGTCCGCGCAAGCTGACTCTGCACGAGGTCGTCGTGACGGGAACTCTCGACGTCGAGGCAGGTGAGATCGGCTTCGCGGTGAAGTTCGAGCGGTGCACCTTCAACCACACCCCCAACTTCGAACAGACGAGCGTCGCGGGCCTTTATTTCAAGGACTGCATGCTTCCAGGCCTGCTCGCTTCGCAGGTGCGAGTGCTCGACGGACTGTCGTTGCAGGGCTGCACCGTGAACGGGTGCGTGCAGCTCACCGGCGCTCAGGTGGGCGGGCAGCTGAACATGCGCGACTGCGTCATCGATGGGCCGGCGGGTGGCGCGTTGAAGGCGGACGGGCTACGCGTGGAGCAGGACGTCTACTACTGCGGCAAGTTCAAGGTCACCGGCCTGACGCACATGATTGGTGCGCACATCGGCGGGCAGTTCATCTGCGAGGGTGCGACCTTCCGCAACCCCAGCCGGGAACGCGCGGCGGATCTGAGCGGGCTCGTGGTGAAGGAACACGTCTTCTGGGGCAAGGGGATGTCCGTGGAGGGCGAGGTGAACTTGAGCGGAGCTGACATCGCGGGGCGGCTGGTGTGTGAGGACACTCGCTTTCGCAGCTCTGGTGCCACGGCGGTACTGGCGACGGGCTTGAAGGTCGGTCAGTACGTGGAATTCTCCAAAAGGTGCCAGGTAGAGGGTGAGCTGCGTCTGCTCGGCTGCCAGGTCGGCGGGTGGATGAGGTTCGCCGGCGGCAAGTTCTCCAACAGGAGCGGCGTTGCCCTCAACCTGGCACGGATCACGACCGGACTTAATCTCGTTCTGCGCAAGGGAACCGTCGTTCGCGGTCAGCTCTCCCTGGTGGGAGCGCGGATTGGCGGCACTCTGGGTATTCAGGGAGGCAGTTTTCTCAACCCGAGCGGGACGGCTGTCAAGGCTACCGGGATGAAGGTGAACGGGGACCTCATTCTCGGCGTGCGCCGCGACGTGCGCTTCCATTCTCAGGGCGAGGTCGTGCTGAGCGAAACGCAGGTGGGAGGCAACCTCATTTGCACAGGAGGGCTGTTCGAGAACGAGGACGGTGACGCTTTGGTGGCCCGCGGCATCAGGGCGGGCATGGACGTGGCTCTGTGCAGGCCGTTCATCGCCCGCGGCCGCGTCGACTTCGCCGGTGCCAGGATCGACGGGAAGCTCGACTTCACCGGTGCGACGCTGAAGAGCGAGGGAGACGCGGTTCGGTGTGACAGCGTCAGAGTCGGTCACACGGTGTCATTCGAGGCGGCACTTGCGACGGGATGCGTGCGGATGTGCGACGCCAAGATCGGATCGGAGATCAGCTTCGTCGGAGCGCATCTCAAGGGCACGGAGGCGCTGAAGCTGACCGGCACCCAGGTCCGAGGCCCGCTGAGGCTGAAGTTCGCCCGGCATCCGGCAGGATCGATGGACCTCCGGCGGGTCCGCGCAGGGTCACTCGCCGATCAGGAGGGCGACTGGTCTCACGAGACCAAGATGGACGACTTCATCTACGGCGCGCTGCTCGACGACTCGATGTCTCCGTCCCAGCGGCTTTGCTGCCTTCCTGTCGGCGACGCCTACGTCCCGCAGGTCTACCTCCAGCTCGCCTCCGTCTACGCGAACGCGGGACTGCACGATGCGGCGACCGATGTGCGGATCGCGAAGGAGGACGTCAAACGGCGGAAGCTGAAGGGCGCGCTCGGACGGCTGCATCGGATGGTGTGGTGGCTGCTCAAACCCACTGTCGGGTACGGGTACCGCCCGCTGCGCATCCTCTGGTGCCTGGGCGTGCTCACCGTGCTGGGTGGAGTGATCTTCCACCTGCTGCGGCAGGACGGGCAGAACTTCGCCCCCATGAGAGCGGACCTGAAAACCGGTTGGTTCGAACCGTGGCTCTACACGATCGACCTCCTCCTGCCGATCATGAGCCTCGACCACAGCCAGCTGTGGGTACCGCTGCACGCCGCGCGGTGGGCCTCGCTCGCGTTCACGGTGCTGGGCTGGGTGCTGGCGGTCTGCCTGGTCACCGGGATCGGCCGGCTCTTCAAGCGCGACGAGCGCTAGCAGCCCAAGACGCGTTCGACGTTGTCCTCGGCGATCGCCGCCATCGCATCCCGGTGCGGGAAGTCGCCGTCCAGCAACCGCAACGGCCCCTCCACGAGCGAGAGGTGCGTGGCCAGCCGGTACAGGTCGAGCCGTGCGGGGTCGAGCCCCGGCGCCGGGCGGTAGTGCGGGCCGAACCGCAGCTGCAGGAACACGTGCTCCCACTCCACGTCGAAGTACATCGCGCCCTCGATGTCGATGAGCACCGGGCGTCCGTCGGCCACGAGGACGTGGTCGGGGCCCAGTTCGCCGTGGACCAGGCCGTAGCGGGTGCGTGGCGAGATCGCCGCATGTCGTTGGCGCAGCAGGGTTTCCAGGCGCGAGCGCGCCTCGGCGATGCGCGAGACCCGCGCGCTGCACGCGTCCAGGTGTCCGAGGGCGCGGTCGAGCACGACGTCCGGCACGGGGGGCGCGTCGGGTGGTTGCAGTGCGCTCGGGCGGCCGTACCGCGGGCTGAGGCGCTGGTGCATGGCCTCTATGTCGTCCCACAGGCGTTCCGGGGCCGGGTGGTCCTCCAGGAACGTGCTGCCCAGGTCCTCGACGACGACCACGTCGTGGTCCACCAGCACCAGCCGCGGCACGCTCATGCCCGCCTCGGACAGCGCCGTGTGGGCCGTGAGGAACAGGTCGCGGCCGCTCGCGTTGCCGAACAACGGGTCGTGTTCGTGCGTTGGCCAGTAGTCCTCGGACGCGCGCGTGCGCGACGTCCGCCAGCCCGGCCACCCCCAGGTGTGCCACGCTCCCCAACCTAGAGGTGCCAACACCACGGGGGCGAGCGGACACGAACGGGTATGACGACCGAAGACCCTGACGACCGCGCGTTGTGGTCGCAGGCCGCCGGGGGCAGTGCGCAGGCCTTCGGGGTGCTGTTCGACCGGCACGCGAAGGCGGTCTACAACCACTGCTTCCGGTTGACCGCCTCGTGGGCGGAGGCCGAGGACCACCTGCAGGGCACGTTCCTCACGGCCTGGCGCAAGCGCGCGGACGTGCGGATCGAGCGCGAGTCGGCGTTGCCGTGGCTGCTCACGGTGGCGACGAACGTGGTGCGCAACGAGCAGCGGTCCCTGCTGCGCAGGCTGAGGAACCTGCGGCGGGTCGGGGCGGAGCCGCCGGTGCCCGACCACGCGGACCGGGTGGCCGAGCGGCTCGACGACCAGCGGCGGATGAAGGCGCTGCTGGATGCGGTGGACGGGTTGCCGCGCAACGAACGCGAGGCGCTCGCGCTGTGCGTGTGGTCCGGCGTCTCGTACGCCGACGCGGCCGCCGCGCTCGGCATCACCGAGGGCAGCGTGCGGGCGCGCGTCAGCAAGGCCAGGGCCAGGCTCCAGCACCACCAGGAACTCGTGCACACCGGGGAGGACCGATGACCGAGCTGCTTCCACCCGTGCGCGACCTGCCGCCGGGCCGGCACACGCGCATCCGCGCCGAGATCGAGCGGGCGGCCGGGCGCAGGCGCGGCCGGCTCGTGCCGGTCCTCGCCGGTGCCGCCGCGGTGGCCGCCGTGGTCACCAGCGTGCTGCTGCTCCAGCCGCCCCCCGAGCCGACACCCGCCGTGCACGTCACCAGCGCGCCACCGGCCCCTCTGCCCCCGGAGGAGGTCAAGGCGGTCGAGGAGGGGTGTTCGAGCTCGGCCGGCACCGGGCAGGCGAAGCTGCGCCAGTACCGGGACGAGGAGACGCGCTGGGCGTTGCTCTACTCCGGCAACGCCGCCCTGACCTGCACCATCGGCGCACCGGACCAGCAGTACAACTCCGGGTTCGCCCAGACCGCGATCGGGTGGCTGCCGGGGCACTTCTCCCTCGACACGGTCAGCGCGAGCGTCGGCGGCGACCGCGACGGCAGGCCGGGCTTCGCCGGGAGGCCGGGTTACCGCACGATCGTGGGCCGGGTCGACGGCCAGGTCACGCGGGTCGCGGTCGAGGTGGACGGCCGGACCCTGGAGGCCGGGGTGGCCGCCGGCACGTTCGCCGTGCGCGTCTACTACCCGCCGGACTGGCAGATCCCGGTGGAGGACGGCGACATCACCGTGCGCGCGTACGACGCCAACGGCGCGTTGCTCGGTGACAGCTCCGACCTGGCGAAGTCCTGCTGGGCCGACCCGCAGACCGGTGCCGTCCTCTACGGCGACACCCGCGGGCCGCGGGACCAGTGCCTGCCCGCGTCGCCCTGGAAGTAGGGGCGGTCAAGCGACATACTGGTTGGTATGACGACCGTGGCGAACTTCGGCGGCACCAGCCACTACGCGGACCTCGACGGATCCGTGCACTGGGTCGACTTCGGCGGGCCGGACGACGGCCCGCGGGTCGTCCTGGTGCACGGGCTGGGCGGGTCGCACCTCAACTGGGTGCTGCTGGCACCGCTGCTCGCCCGGCGGGCGCGGGTGGTCGCCGTGGACCTCGCCGGTCACGGGCTCACCCACCCCGAGGGCCGGCAGACCACGGTCCCGGCCAACGCCCGGCTGCTCGGCCGGTTCGTCCGGGAGGTCGTCGGCGAACCGGTCGTGCTCGCCGGCAACTCGATGGGCGGCATGATCTCGCTCCTGCACACCGCCGAGGACCCCGAGCTGGTCCGGGGACTGGTGCTGGTGGACCCGGCGCTGCCGATGGTGTTCGGCACGCGGCCCGACCCGGCGATGCTCGGGACGTTCTTCCTCTACTCGGTGCCGGGGCTGGGCGAGCGGTTCCTGGCGAGGTCGCGCGCCGTGGACGCCCGCAAGCAGGTCGACCGGCTGCTCGACCTCGTCTGCGCCGACCCGAAGGGCATCCCCGAGGAGCTCAAGCTCGCGTCGGAGCACCTCATCGGCGAACGGGCCGAGGTCGACGGGCTCGACGCGGCGTTCCTCGCGGCGGCGCGCAGCACCGTGCTCACGACGTCCAAGCGCGGTGCCTACTACGCGGCGATGCGCAAGATCCGTGTGCCGGTGTTCCTGATGAGCGGGGACAAGGACCGGCTCGTCAACGTCGCCGCGGCCCGGTTCGTGGCCCGCAGGAACCCCCACTGGCGCTACGACGAGTACGCGGGCGTCGGTCACGTGCCCCAGATGGAGATCCCCGAGGTCGTGTCCGAGCGGGTGCTCGAGTGGATGGACGCCAACCGCCTCAGCACGCCCGCCAGCTGACCGAGCGTGAGCCGCTCCCGCAGCACGGGAGCGGTCCCGGTCAGCACGAAGTGGTCGTCGTGCTGCTCGATGCCGGTCAGCGCGATGCCGCGCGGCAGGTCCGGCACCGCGACCACCCGCGGCGGCAGCCACCGGTGCAGCCGCACGTGGACCTCGGACCCGGCCAGCCACACGGTCAGCGGCAACCACCGCAGCCGTTGCAACTCCGGAATGTCCGAGAAGGCCACTTCGAGACGGAACTCGACGGGCGACGACACCAGCGTCGCGGGCGGGTTCACGTGCACGTCGTGGCACACGACCGAGGCGCGGCGGGCACGCCAGCGCGACCACCGCACGTCCTCCAGCTCGATGCGGACGTCGTCGAGCTGGCCCAGCGCCAGCCCCACGGCGCCGAGCCGGGCGTCGAGTCCCACCACGGTCAGGTGCAGGTCGTGCTCGCCCGCACGGACCGTCAGGTCGTGCCTCAGGCCCCGGTCTCCGGCTTCGTCCCGTTGGTCGCCGCTCGGGAAGCAGCCTTCGGCGCTGCCCCGGTCGCCGTCCGCGGGGCGCGAGCGCGAGGAGCGCGCGGCTTCGCGGGAACGGCCGGCGCCGCCACGACCTCGGTCTCCTCGGCCGCCAGCGCGACCATCTCGTCGAACCCGGCGCGGATGCCGTCGGCGAGCAGCTGCACGTCCGGCACGCCGTCGAAGTCCGCGTTGATGCCGAACGTGAACCGGTCGAGGTAGGAGAAGATGCCGACGGTGATCCGGATCGTCGACGCGATCGGCACGTACGGGAACATCTCCACGAGCGGGCGGCCGAGCAGGTAGAGCGGGATGCGCGGGCCGGGCACGTTCGTGGTCACGGTCTGCAGGATCTGCTGCGGGAACCGCATCGCGGTCCGCGAGCCCAGCGCCATCAGCGTCGGCGCGGCGAAGTTCGACAGGTTCGTGATCACGTCGGCACCGGCGGCCTGGCGCGAGCCCTTCAGGTCGTCCATCTGCTCGCGGATCGACGCGAGGCGCTTCACCGGGTCCGCCTCGCCGACGGGCAGGTTCACCAGCACGGCGCTGACGCGGTTGTTGAGCTCGTTGTGCTGGTCCGCATTGCGCATCGACACGGGCACCATCGTGCGCACGACCATGCCCTCGGTCAGCTCGCCGCGCTTGTCCAGCAGGTCGCGGAAACCGCGCGTGATCGCGGTGAGGATGACGTCGTTGACCGTGCCGCCGGCGGCCCTGCGGATCTGCTTGATCTCGGCCAGGTCCGCCCGCGCCCACACCCAGCGGCGGTGCGGCCCGATCGGGCCGTTCAACGACGTGGCCGCCCGCGTCACCAGACGCTTCGCCGTGCCGGGAAGGGATCCGAGGACGGACTTGCCGAAGTCGACGATCTCGCTGAACGAGCGCAGGTTCCGCGCGAGCGCGGGCAGCGCGGCCAGGTGCTGCACCGGCGTCACCACGGCGTCGCGCACGCCGTCGACCACGAGGTCCAACGTGGACGGTGCCGGCGCGGGCCGCCACCGCGGCGGCTCGGGCAGCACGCTGTCCCTGCGGAAGTCCAGGATCAGCTGGAGCATGTCCGAACCGGACACCCCGTCGATCATGCAGTGGTGGACCTTCGAGATGATCGCCCAGCGGCCGTCCTCGAGGCCCTCGACGAGCCACGCCTCCCACAGCGGCTTCGAGTCGTCGAGCTTCTGCGCGAAGATCCGGCCCGCGAGGTTGCGCAGCTGGTCCTCACCGCCCGGCGACGGCACCGCGGTGTGCCGCACGTGGTAGAGCACGTTGAAGTGGTCGTCGTCGACCCAGACCGGACGACCGACGTGGAACGGCAGGGCCTTCACCTTCTGCCGGTAGCGCGGCACCTGGTCCATGCGCGCGAGGAAGAGGCGGATCACGTCGCCGTACGACGGCACCGGACCGTCGAACACGAGGACGGAGCCGACGTGCATGGGCACGTTCTCGTCCTCGATGAAGTAGAACCCTGCGTCGAGTGAGCTCATCCGATCCACTCGAAAAAGACTAGAGCACGATTGTGTCTCGATCGACGTCCATGCAGGTGAGAGGCGTTTCACCGCTGTGAGGTTGCCGACGCGTTACCTCCGGGTGGCGAATCGAGACTCGAAAGTGCTGGCGAAAAGATCGATCACGAAACATCATGGACACACCGGGCGGAGCTGCTCGGGGCGCCGGCTCGGGGTTGTCGACGTGTGGGGAGGCTCGGATGTCTGCCGTACCTTCGGACGAAGTCCTCGAAGCTGCTGCTTCGCCCCTGCGGCTCGTCAGAGAGAGCGCTCCCGGTCTCTTCTGGTACCTCACCGAGCCCACCCGCTGCGCCCTGGACGTCGGCGAGTTCGTCGCGACCCGGTCGATGCTGCGCGGTGCGCCCTCCGGTGACGGCCACCCGGTCCTCGTGTTCCCCGGCCTCGGCGCCGCGGACCCGTCCACGGTGATGCTGCGCCGGTTCCTGTCCGGCCTGGGCCACGACGTCCACCGGTGGGGCTTGGGAACGAACATCGGCCCGACGCGGCGCGCGGTCGACGGCATGCACGCGCTGGTGAAGAAGGTCTCGGACGCGCACGGCGGCCCGGTGTCCATTGTGGGCTGGTCGCTCGGCGGGATCTTCGCGCGCGAGATGGCGCGCGACCACCCGCACCGCGTGCGCCAGGTGATCACGCTCGGGTCGCCGTACAACATGAGCGATCCCGTGCAGTCGCGGGCGATGCCCGCGTTCGCGCTGTTCTCCCGCCTGCACATCCCGCGCGAGGAGTTCCCGCCGCCGGAGGCCACGCGGCCGCCGATCCCGGTGCCCGCCACGTCGGTCTACTCCAAGACGGACGGGATCGTGTCGTGGGAGTCGTGCGTGGAGGAACCGGGACCGCGCCGCGAAAGCGTGCAGGTGTCCTCGTCGCACCTGGGCTACGGCTTCAACGCCACCGTGCTGTGGGTGGTGGCGGACCGGCTGGCGCAGGCGGAGGGCACGTGGGCGCCCTTCGCCGCGCCACCGGGGATGGCACGGCTGTACCCGCGCGCCGCCTGAGTCAGCACGGCCGGGGGTCCGAGTAGACCACCAGGGTCTGCTCGGGCTGCTCGGCCGGGTGGAACGCCGTGAACGCGTAGTCGAGCGGCCCGAGTCCGGGGTGGCGCAAGCGTTTCCGCCCCGCCGGCCGCTGCGCCTGCACCTCGTGGTGCGGCCACCAGGCGCGCACCTCCGGGCTCGCCTCGTGCAGGTCGTCGATCAACCGGGTGAACCGCTCGTCGCCGGGGTGGCGCCCGGCGAGGGCGCGCAGCCGGGCGAGCAGGCCGCGCGCCTCCCGCTCCCACTCCACCACGACGTGCCGCGCCTCCTGAGCGGTGAACGTCCAGCGCACGAAGTTCGGCGTCTGCCCGGCGAGGCTGGGGAAGAGCGCGGCAGCCGCCTCGTTGTGCGCCAGGACGTCGTAGGTGGCGCTGATGACATACGCCGGGTGCGGCTGCAGGAGTCCCGGCACCGCAGCGACCTCCGCGGCCAGCGGCTCGGGTTCGGCGACGTCCTCCCTGGCGCGCCCGGCGAGCCGGAACAGGTGGTCCTCCTCGGGTCGGTCGAGCCCGAGGGCGGTGGCGAGCGCGCCGAGCACCTGGTCGGACGCCTGGACGTCGCGGCCCTGCTCCAGGTACGTGTACCAGGTGGCGCTGATGCCCGCGAGCACGGCGAGCTCCTCCCGGCGCAGGCCGGGCGTGCGGCGCCGGGACGTGCGCGGCAGGCCCGCCTCGGCCGGGGAGAGCCGCTCGCGGCGGCTGCGCAGGAACCGGCCGAGCTCGTGCCGCTGGTCGGCGGGGTTTCGCATGCTGGCACCTCCAGTTCCAGAATAAACGGGCTCTGGATACCAGGCTGAGCGCCGCGCAGGCTGAACGCATGGTTGGGATCGAGGACAAGGTCGTGGCGATCACCGGTGCGAGCAGCGGGATCGGCGAGGCGACTGCTCTGCTGCTCGCGGAACGGGGAGCGCGGCTCGTGCTCGGGGCGCGCCGGGAGGACCGCCTCGCGAAGCTGGTGGCGAGGATCGAGGAGCTGGGCGGCACGGCCGTGCACACGCGCGTCGACGTGACCCGGCGCGAGGACCTGCATGCGCTGGTGGCGCTGGCCCGCGCACGGTTCGGCCGGCTCGACGTGCTGGTGGGCAACGCGGGCGTGGGACCGATCTCCCCGCTCGACGACCTGCGCGTCGACGAGTGGGACGAGATGGTCGACGTCAACATCAAGGGCGTGCTGCACGGCATCGCGGCCGCGCTGCCCGTGTTCCGGGAGCAGCAGGCCGGGCACTTCGTCACCACCGCCTCCACGGCCGCGTTCACCGTCGTGCCGAGCATGGCGGTCTACGCGGGCACCAAGGTCGCCGTCCGGGCGATCTGCGAGGGCCTGCGCCAGGAGGCGGGCCCCTCGGTGCGGGTGACCACGGTGTTCCCCGGCTTCGTGCACACCGGCTTCGCCGAGGCGTCGAGCAACGACGAGGTGCGCACGCGCATCGCGGGAATGCGGGACGAGATCGCGATCCCGCCGGACTCGATCGCCCGCGCCGTCGCGTTCGCGCTGGAGCAGCCGGACGACGTGGACGTGAACGAGATCGTGGTGCGGCCTGCCGCGCAGAGCTGAGTCGCCGTCCACAGTGGACGGCCGGTCAGCTGTAGATGGTGACCGTCAGGCGGGGGTTCGAGCGGAAGTCCGTCGACTCGTGGGCAACGCGCGCGAGCGGCATCGACCCCGCCGCCGCGGTCAGCGTCGTCTCGATCTCGTGGCGCTCGTCCTCGGTCAGGTAGGACCAGAACGAGCTGTGCCAGACCACCGTGCAGATGTCGCGGTCCTCCGGTGGCACCAGGTTCTCGCGCAGCCACCGCCCGGCGGGGGAGCGGTCGACCCGCACGCCGACCTTCGTGGCGAGCTCGATGGCGTCGTCGAGGTCCCACCGCAGCGAGTCGTGCTCCGGCGGGATGAACGACTGCAGGATCATGGCGTGCCTGGGGTCGGCGGGGTCGCGCGGCTGCAGGTCGCAGCCGGCCCGGTCGACGATCTCGAGCGCCGGCGGCCGCGGCCCGGTGGCGGCCAGCCGGACAGGGGAGTCCTTCTCGCCCCACTCCCAGCCGAGCCCGAACCACCGGTACCGGTCCAGGATCAGGTTGAGCCCGGCGCACGCCCCCAGTTCGAGCAACCGGACCCGCGGAGCGCCGATCATCGTGAGACCGCGCAGCAGGAACCCGGCCGTCTTGGGCTGGTGCTGCTGCACCGTGCGGTCCAGCGCCGCGAGGATCTCGCCCGCGTTCTCGACGATCGCGGTCCGCGCCGCGAGCCAGGCGAGCAGCGCCGCCGAGTCGGACTCGCCCGCCATCGCCGCGGCGTGCGCGCTGGCGAACCGCCTGCTGAGCTCCGGCGCCTTGCCCGACAGCATCAGCAGCCGCACGCCCGCGAGCGCCTGGACGCCGAACAGGGGGCTGTGCACCGCGGTGTGCGAGCAGAGCAGGTCGGCGACCGGCCCGCCCCGGTCGAGCTCGCCCGCGAGCTCCGACACGATCCGCGCGGACACCGGCGCGGTGGTGCGCAGCCGCGCGGAGAAAGTGCGAAGGGTGGAAGCGCCTGTGCTCGCCGCCGTCACGTTGCCTCCCCTCACCGGCACCGGAACCTTACAAGCACGTGAACGCCGGTGAACCATGTGAGGTCACATGTTCCGCGCAGTCCCGTCGGTATCGTGCGGCCCGTGAGCGAGTTCCTGGAGCTGTCCGCGGCCGGTCCGGTCGCCACGTTGACGATCAACCGCCCGGCCAAGCGCAACGCCATGAGCTACGACATGTGGTCGGCGCTGCCCGGCCTGATGGCCGAGGTTTCCGCAGCTGAGAGCATCCGCGTACTGGTGATCAGGGGTGGCGCGCACTTCTCGGCGGGCGCCGACATCGCCGAGTTCTCGACCCTGCGCCGGGGCGCCGCCGGAGCCGCGCACTACGGCGAGGCGGTGCACAACGGCGAGCGCGCGATCGTGCAGCTCGACAAGCCGACCATCGCGGCGGTCTCCGGGTTCTGCGTCGGCGGCGGCTGCGAGATCGCCCTCGCCTGCGACATCCGGGTGGCGGCACCGGACGCGCGCTTCGGCATCACGCCCGCGAAGCTCGGCATCGTCTACAACTTCACCTCGACCAAGCAGCTCGTCGACGCGGTCGGCCCGGCGTGGGCGAAGCAGATCCTGTTCTCGGCGGATCTGATCGACGCCGCGACGGCGCTGCGGATCGGTCTCGTGAACGAGGTCGTGGAATCGCTCGACGCCCGCGTGCGGGAGCTGGCGGAGCAGATCGCGGGACGGGCGCAGGTGTCGGTGCGCGGGGCGAAGAAGATCGTCAACTCGATCACCGACGGCGGGCACGAGGACGACTTCGTGCGGGAGCTGTACGCGGAGGCGGCGTCCAGCGCCGACTACGCGGAGGGCGTGTCGGCGTTCCTGGAGAAGCGGGCGCCGAGGTTCTGAACGGCACCACACCCGGTCCGGAACGGCGAAAAGCACGGTCGGAGACGCGCTCGCCGCCCTAGGATCGAAGCGTGACCACGAGTCCCACCGAAGTCGTCCTCACCAGCCGGGGCTCGGGCGTGATCCAGCGCGTGCTCGCCGGGGTCTCGATCGTCGCCGCCGTGGCGGGCGGTGTCGCGGTCGCCCGGTCGGACCAGCCGTGGTGGGGCATCGCGTTGTGCGAGCTGGGCGTCCTGGTGGGCGTGTTCGTCATGCTGGCGATCTGGTCCTCGGCGGCGGACAACGCCGAGGAGACCACCGCGTTGCGCGCCACGGGCAGGACGGTGCTCGCCGACGTGCTGGACAGCGAGGCGCACGACAACGGCGACGGCACCTCGCACCTGCTGACCCTGCGGATCCCGGTGCCCGGCGACGGGTTCGAGGTCCGTCACTGGTGTCATCACTACGACGGCGAGCAGCAGTTCCCGGTGTTGATCGACCCCGCCACGCGCACCTGGGCCGTCATCCACTGAGCACGCCGGTGAAGGGCCCCGTCGGGTTGTGCGGCAACGCCCGACGGGGCCGTTCCTAGAACACCTCGTCGCCGATGGTGGTGTCCGGGCCGTGCCCGGTGTGCACCACGGTCTCCTTCGGCAGCGTCAGCAGCTTCTCCCGGATCGACTGCTCGATCGTCGGCCGGTCCGAGAACGACCGCCCGGTCGCGCCCGGCCCGCCCTGGAACAGCGTGTCGCCGGTGAACACCGCACCCAGCGACGGCACGTGGAAGCACACGGCGCCCGGCGAGTGGCCGGGCGTGTGCAGCACGTGGATCTCCTCGCCGGCGACGGTGAGCACCTGGCCGTCCTCCAGCGCCTGGTGCGGGAGGACGCCCGTGTGCGTCAGCGACCAGACCACGTGGTCGGCCTGGTGCAGCGCCATCGGGGCGTCCGTGGCGTGCGCCAGGTCCGGTGCGACGCGGACGTGGTCGTCGTGCGCGTGGGTCAGCAGGACCGCCACGACACGGCGCCCGTCGACGACCTTGAGGATGTCGTCGACGGAGTGCGGGGCGTCGATCACGACGCACTCGGTGTCGTCGCCGATGACCCACACGTTGTTGTCGACGTCGAACGTCTCGCCGTCGAGCGAGAACGTGCCGGACGTGACGGCGTGGTCGACCCGCAGCGCCATCAGAACACCACGACCGATCGCAGCACGTCGCCGTGGTGCATCTTCTCGAACGCGCCCTCGACGCCGTCGAGCGCGATCTCCTCGGTGACGAACGCGTCGAGGTCGAAGCGGCCCTGCTGGTACAGGTCGACGAGCATCGGGAAGTCGCGGCTGGGCAGGCAGTCGCCGTACCACGAGGACTTGAGCGACCCGCCGCGCGAGAAGAAGTCGATCAGCGGCATCTCGAGCTGCATGTCCGGCGTCGGAACACCCACCAGGACAACGGTTCCGGCGAGGTCGCGGGCGTAGAACGCCTGCTTCCACGTCTCCGGGCGGCCGACCGCGTCGATCACGACGTCCGCGCCGAACGAGTCCGTCAGGTCCTGGATCGCCGTCACGACGTCGTCGACCTCGCGGGCGTTGATCGTGTGCGTGGCGCCGAAACCCTTGGCCCACTCCAGCTTCCGCGGGTCGGTGTCCACGGCGATGATCTTGCCGGCGCCCGCGATGCGCGCGCCCGCGATGGCGCCGTCGCCGACACCGCCGCAGCCGATCACGGCCACCGAGTCGCCGCGCGTGACGCCACCGGTGTTGACGGCCGCGCCGACACCGGCCATCACACCGCAGCCCAGCAGGCCGACGGCGGCTGCGCGGGCCGACGGGTCGACCTTCGTGCACTGTCCGGAGTGGACGAGCGTCTTCTCCGCGAACGCGCCGATGCCCAGCGCGGGCGAGAGCTTCGTGCCGTCCGCCAGCGTCATCGGCTGCGCGGCGTTGAACGTCGAGAAGCAGTACCACGGCTTGCCGCGCTTGCAGGCGCGGCACGTGCCGCAGACCGCGCGCCAGTTCAGCACGACGAAGTCGCCGGGCGCGACGTCCGTGACACCCTCGCCGACCGACTCCACGACGCCCGCGGCCTCGTGTCCCAGCAGGAACGGGAAGTCGTCGTTGATCCCGCCCTCGCGGTAGTGCAGGTCGGTGTGGCAGACACCGCACGCCTGGACCTTCACCACGGCCTCGCCCGGTCCGGGATCGGGCACCAGCACCGAGGTCAGTTCCACGGGTTGACCCTTGCCCCGGGCGACGATGCCCTTGACCTCTTGCGCCACTGCGACTCCGTTCCTACTTGATCAGCGTCGTGCCTTCGAACTCACCGAGAACTTCCCGGTAGAACTCAATCCCTACACCGTTGGGGTCGCGGATGTACAGGCTGTCCTCGACGCCCCGGTCGGGTCCCAGGTACTCGATCCCGGCCTCGTCGAGCTTGCCCTTGATCTCGTCGAACCGCTCGGGGGAGGTGGACAGCGCCAGGTGCTGCACCGCGCCGATCGTCTCGGAGAACGGCGGGTGGTCGTGGCCGGGGAAGTCGAAGAACCCCAGCAGGTTCTTGGCGCCGAGGTCGAAGAAGAAGTGGCTGGAGCCGCGGTAGTCGCGGTTCTCGACGAGCTCCACGAGCGGGAAGCCGAGGAACTCCTGGTAGAACTTGATCGTCTCCTCGACGTCCTTGCAGATCAACGCGATGTGGTGCACGCCGCGGGTGGGCGAACCACCTCGGTCGGCGAGCGGCTTCACATAGCGGTCGCGCAGTTCGTCGCGCTTGGCCCTGATGGCATCGAGCTCGGCACCCTCTGGCTGTGGCATGCCAGCAGAATAGTTGAGGGTTCAAACGTTCGCAGGACCAGAAAGCCCGGCCGCCGGGGTCCTCGGCCGCGACTGTCGCGGACGAAACGCACAGGACCGGTCCGGGGCCGGGCTCGCCAGGTCGCCGTCAGTCTTCCTCGTCGCCGGGCCACTCGCCGGTGAGCCGCTGGAAACCCTTGGCGCCACCGCGGTCGATCGCGGCCTTGACCAGGCCGAAGATCGCGCCCTGCAGTGCCGCGGCCAGCAGCACCTCGCTCCAGGCGCGGTTGCGCATGGTGGCGCTCGGCGCCTCCTTGTCCCCCGCGATCAGCTTCCACAGCTGACCGAAGATCGCGGTCGCCAGGAACCCTCCCAGCGCACCGACCAGCATGCCCAGCGGGCGGTAGAGCAGCTTCACCGGTTCCTCCTCGAGATCGCCCAGATCGCCACGACGAGCGCGATCAGCGCCGCGGCGAGCGCACCGGGGTGCCGGCGCGCCTTCTCGACCTGCTCGGCCACGGGCTGGGGCAGCGAGTCGACGGCCTGGTTGGCCGCCGCTGTCATCCGCACGACCGTCTCCTGCGCCTGCTCCTTCACGCGACCGGGCACGTCGACCTTGTGCGCCAACGCTTCCACGGTCTCACCCAGCTCACGCCGAGTGCGCTCGACGTCGCGCTGGAGCTGTTCCTTCGGGTCGCTCATCGGTGCGCACTCTCCTTGATCGTCGCGATGTCCCGCTGGACGTTGTCCATCGCCTGCCGCGGCACCGGCGGGGCGGCCTGCTTGACCTGCCCCTTGCCCACGAGCGCGAAGACGCCCGCGAACAGCAGAAGGGCGGCCGCGACGATCAACGCGGCCGCCCACGGCGGAACGACGAGTGCCAGCAGCAGGATCAGACCCGCCACGACGCTGAGACCACCCCACCAGGCGAACACGCCGGCCGCGCCGAACATCCCGGCGCCGACTCCGGCGTGCTTGCCCTTGTCCTTGAGCTCGGCGACGGCGAGACGGATCTCATCGCGCGCGAGCCTGCTCACCTGCTCGGACAGCTGGCTCACCAGCTGCGCGGTCGACGTGTCGGAGTTCATGCACGTCGTTTACCCCGAGTCCGGTACCGCCAATCAGCCCTGTCGCGCCGATCAGCCCTGCTGGGCCTGGGCTTCGGCGACCTTCGCGTGGACCTCGTCCATGTCCACCTTGCGCGCCTGGTCGATCAGGTCGTCGAGGGCCGGGGCGGGCAGCGCGCCCGGCTGCGAGAACAGCACGACGCCCTCGCGCACGATCATCAGCGTGGGGATCGACCGGATGCCGAACGTGGCCGCGAGCTCCTGCTGCGCCTCCGTGTCGACCTTGCCGAACGTGATGTCCTCGTTCTTGTCGGACGCGGCCTCGTACGTGGGCCCGAACGCGCGGCACGGACCGCACCACTCGGCCCAGAAGTCGACCAGGACGATGCCGGAACTGCCGACCACCTCGTCGAAGTTCTCCGTGGTCAGCTCGACCGTCGCCATGTGTGTCCTCCTCGTTTGCTGGTGCTCTCCCGTCAACGAAGCGGGCGGCGGTGGAATTCCCCGCGGTGCGTCCGGTCACGCGCCGCGGCCGGGGCGGGCGGGGACGGCTCGGTTGGTGGGGGAGTGGGTCGACGGCCGCACGCTGTCCACCAGGCACGCCGCCCACCAGGCGCGCTGTCCACCAGGCACGCCGCCCACCAGGCACGCCGCCCGCCCGCCAGGCGCGACGCCCGCCCGCCAGGCGCGACGCCCGCCCATCAAGCACAACGCCCGCCCGCCAGGCGTGACGCCTGCCCATCAAGCACAACGCCCGCCCGCCAGGCGTGACGCCCGCCCATCAAGCACGACGCCCGCCCATCAAGCACGACGTTCGTCCGCCACGCTTCAACAATGTGTGGAAGCCTTCAACCGCACGTGTGCGCAGGTCAGGCCACCGACACCACCGATCGGCCCACCTCCCACGACCAACACGTCCGAAAAGTTCTGTTCAACTTTTTGTGGACGTCTTCAACTCGGCGTTGTACGGTCCCCGCCATGAAGCCGCGCCTGCTCGTGACCTCGCTGCTCGTACTGGGGCTCGCCGCCTGCGGGTCCACGTCTGACACCAGTTCGCAGACGTCCACGCCCCCGTCGTCCGACCTGGGCTCGGTCAAGAAGGACGACAAGCTCGCCGCGCTGCTGCCGCCCGAGATCGCCTCGGCGGGCAAGCTGCGGGTGGGGTCGAACATCCAGAACCCGCCGAACAACTTCTACGACCAGGACGGCAAGACGCCGCTCGGGTCGGAGGTCGACCTGGTCAAGGCGATCTCCGCGAAGCTCGGGCTCACCGCCGAGCACAGCGACATGGCGTTCAGCTCGCTGATCACCAGCCTCGAGACCGGTCGCGTCGACGTGACGATGGCCGCGATGAACGACACGGCCGAGCGCCAGCAGAAGATCGACTTCGTCGACTACTTCACGTCCGGCATCACGATCATGGTGCAGAAGGGCAACCCGCAGGGCGTCAAGTCGGTCGACGACCTGTGCGGCAAGGGCATCGCCGTCAACCTCGGCAGCTCGCAGGAGCAGTTCGCCAAGGAGCAGAGCGAGAAGTGCAAGGCGTCGGGCAAGCCCGAGGTGCAGCTCAGCGTCACCGACAGCGACACCGGCAACCAGAACCAGCTGCGCACCGGCCGCGTCGCCGCGATCCTGAACGACCTGCCCACCGCCGTCTACGTCTCGAAGACCGCCGGTGACGGCCAGTACTTCGAGGTCGTGCCGCTCGCGCCGATCAACGGCGGCCCGTACGGCATCGGCGTGAACAAGAAGAACGCCCAGCTGTCCGAGGCGATCAAGGGCGCGCTCCAGTCGCTGATCGACGACGGCACGTACGAGAAGATCCTCACCACCTGGGACATCAAGCAGGGTGCGATCACCAAGGCCGCGATCAATGGCAAGTGATCTCCAGACCGGCGAGGTCCGGCGGGACGAGCTCGTCGTCGTCCCGCTGAGCCACCCGTGGCGGTGGGTCAGCGGCGCGGTGATCCTCCTGGTGCTCGCGGGCCTCGGCTGGGCGATGGCCGAGGCGCAGATCCAGTGGGAGGACGTGCCGGGGTTCTTCACGCACCCCGCGATGCTCGAAGGCGTGGTCAACACCATCGTGCTCGCCGTCGCCGCCCAGGGCGGCGCGATCGTGCTCGGTGTCGTGGTGGCGCTGATGAGGCTGTCGGCGAACCCCGTCGCGCGGTGGTTCGCGGTCGGCTACATCTGGCTGTTCCGCGGCCTGCCGGTGCTGCTGCAGATCCTGATCTGGTTCAACCTCGCGCTGGTGTTCCAGAACATCAGCATCCCGATGCTGTTCTCGGTGCCCACCAACGTGGTCATGACGGCGTTCGTCGCGGCGCTGCTCGGCCTGGGCCTCAACGAGAGCGCGTACATGGCCGAGATCGTCCGCGCCGGCCTGAGCAGCGTCGACTCCGGCCAGACGGAGGCGGCCAAGTCGATCGGCATGACGCCGCTGACGACGTTGCGCCGGGTCGTGCTGCCGCAGGCGATGCGCGTGATCATCCCGCCCACGGGCAACAACTTCATCAACATGATCAAAGGCACCTCGATGGCGTCGGTGATCGCCTTCCTGGAGCTCATCCACGCCGCGAACAACATCTCGTCGCGCAACCTGGAGATCATGGAGACCCTGTTCGCCGCCGCGGCCTGGTACCTCGTGATGGTCTCCCTCGCGTCGATCGGGCAGCACTACCTGGAGCGTGCTTATGGCCCTCGTTGAGGCGATCGGTGTCCGCAAGTCCTTCGGCCACACCGAGGTGCTCAAGGGCATCGACCTGGAGGTGGAACGAGGCGAGGTCGTCTGCCTGCTCGGGCCGTCGGGCGCGGGCAAGTCGACGTTCCTGCGCTGCGTGAACCACCTCGAGACCATCGACGCCGGCCGGATCTGGGTCGACGGCGTGCCGGTCGGGTTCCGCTCGCACGGCGGCAAGCTCCACGAGCTGCGCGAACGCGAGGCCGCCCACCAGCGCCGCGACGTCGGCATGGTGTTCCAGCGGTTCAACCTGTTCCCGCACCGCACGGCGCTCGAGAACGTCATGGAGGGCCCGGTCCAGGTGCTCGGGCGCGGCCGCGCCGAGGTGCGGGCGGAGGCGCTGGCGCTGCTGGAGCGGGTGGGGCTGGCCGAGAAGGCCGACGCCTACCCGGCGCAGCTCTCGGGCGGGCAGCAGCAACGTGTCGCGATCGCGCGCGCCCTGGCGATGAAGCCGAAGCTGATGCTGTTCGACGAGCCCACGTCCGCGCTGGACCCGGAGCTGGTCGGCGAGGTGCTCGACGTGATGACCTCGCTGGCCCGCGACGGCATGACGATGATCGTGGTCACCCACGAGATCGGCTTCGCCCGCTCGGTCGCCGACCGCGTGGTGTTCCTCGTCGACGGCGCCGTCGTGGAGACCGGCGGCCCGTCCGACGTGCTCGACAATCCGCAGCAGCCGCGCACGCAACAGTTCCTGGCAAAGGTGCTCTGAGTTGATCGACGCCTCGTACCTGTCCCAGTTCCGCGAACCGGAGGGGTACCTCGACTTCGCCCGCTTCGGCCCTCCGTCGCTGCCGGTGGTGACGGCGACCGCGCGGCTGGTGGAACAGGCCTCGCTGGCCGGCCCCACCACGGTCGACACGCTGATGCGCGAGGAACAGCGCGTCAAGGCCGCCGTGGCGCGGTTGTGCCGCACCGACACCGACCACGTGGCGCTGGTGCCGAACACGTCGATCGGCCTGTTCCAGGCGGCCTTCGGGCTGTCCGGCACGGTCATGTACTCGGCGTCGGAGTTCCCGTCCAACACCTACCCGTGGGTGCGGGCGGGACTGCCGTCGGCGGTCTTCGAGGGCCCGGTCGCCCCGGCCGCCGTGGCGACGCGCCTGACGCCGGAGGTCTCGGCGCTGTCGGTGTCCGCCGTGGACTTCCGCACCGGCTACCGCGCGGACCTCCCGGCACTGCGCGAGGTCGTCGGCGACCGGCTGCTGATCGTCGACGGCATCCAGGGCTTCGGCGTGGTCGACGAGCCGTGGGAGGTCGCCGACGTGCTGGTGGTCGGCGGCCAGAAGTGGCTGCGGGCCGGCTGGAGCACCGGCTTCGTCGTGCTCTCCGACCGGGCGCTGGAACGGCTCTCGCCCGTGCTGTCGGGCTGGACCGGCGCGGTGGACGCGGGCCTGTTCGACAACGCGGTGCACGACGCCGCGCCCGACGCCGCCTCCTGGAACATCACGAACCTCTCGCCGGTCGTGTCCGGTGCCTTCGCCGAGGCCCTGGAACTGGTGGAGCTCGCGGGTGTTCCCGCGCTGGACTCCGCGGTGAGCTCGCTCGTGGCCGAACTGGAGGAGATCGTGCTGTCGTGCGGCGGCAAGATCGTCTCCGCCCGCGACCGCCGGGCGGGCATCCTGGCGTTCACGATGCCCGAGGCCGCCTCGGTCGTCGGCGAGGCCCTGAACGCCTTCGGCATCACCGCGACCGTCCGCCCCGAGCACGTCCGCCTGTCACCGCACGCCTCCACCTCGCGCGGCACGCTGGAACGCGTCCGCGCCGCCCTGAAGTCGCTGTCGGGCCCGGCCTCCTCACCGGTTCCGGCGGCGTTGTCGGCCCTGGTGCCCACGGTCGACTCGCTGGCCTCCGCGCTGGGCCCGGACACCGAGGTCGTGGTGCACGACCTGTCCCGGCTGCCGAACTCGATCATCGCGATCGCGGGGTCCCTGACCGGCCGCCAGGTGGGCGGGCCGATGACCGACCTGCTGCTCGGGCTCGTCCGCCGTGGCACGACCACCGACATGCCCGGCTACGAGACTTATGCGCCGGACGGCCGGGCGATCTGGTCGTCGACCACCTTCGTGCGTGACGCCGCCGGTGTCGCGGTGGGCTGCCTGTGCGTCAACAAGCTCGCGGCGCACGAGGCGTCCGGGCCGGTCGAGTCGTTCCCGCAGGACGTGGACACGCTGCAGCGGGTGCTGGTCGAGAAGGCCATCGCCGACGTCGGCGTGCCGGTCGAGCTGATGAAGAAGGTGCACAAGTCGCAGGTCGTGCGGGTGCTGGACGAGGCGGGGTTCTTCCTGATCCGCGACTCGGTCGACCACCTGGCCGGGGTCCTCGAGGTCACCCGGTACACGATCTACAACTACCTCAACGAGAACCGGGGGACCTGAGCCGGCGGCGGGGGAGAACGCGGGGGTGTGGCTCGCGTTCTCCGGGACGCGCGGCTCGTCGACCGCGCACCGGTTGCCGCTCGGCCCGGTGCAGGTCTCCCGCAGCCGTCCCGAGGTCCCTGCTGCAGGCGGTGGATGCAGTCATGCGCCGAAGCTATGGCTCGAAACCGTCGCAAGCTCCACCTCGTTCGGGTGAAAACAGTGGTCGCGCGGGTTCGTGCACCGGTCGAGCCCCCGGTCTTTCCCGCAACTTGCCTCTTCCCTTCCACGTCACATCGTGTTTACCGTTCAAGCCGTGAGAGCGCTCTCAAAGGTGAGATGGCTGGCCGGTCTGGCCGCCGCAGCGATTGCCCTGTCGTCATTCGCGTCGTCCTCGGTCGCCTCCGCGGCCGACGACTACACGCAGAGCGTGACGGCGCTGGACGCCACTCAGGCGAGGATCAACTTCACGCCGACGACCCCTGCCCTGTACGTCGACGTGCACTACCTGGTTTCCGGTGCGAACCAGCAGAACTTCCGCATGACCAACAACTCCGGCACGTGGCAGAAGACCGTCGGGTCGCTGTCGTCGGGGACGCAGCTCGAGTACTGGTTCACCTACGAGAAGAGCGGGCCGCAGTACGACACCCCGCACTTCACCTACACCCACGGCAGCACGCAGGCGCCGGTCGCGACGCCGTCCTTCAGCCCGCCGGGTGGCGCGTACACGTCCGGTCAGACCGTGACGATCTCCACCGCCACCAGCGGCGCGACGATCCGGTACACAGTGGACGGCTCGACGCCGACCACCTCCAGCCCGGTCTACAGCGGGCCGATCTCCGTGCCCAGCAGCCGGACGGTCAACGCCATCGCCACCAAGTCGGGCCTGGCGAACTCGTCCGTCGGCAGCGCCACGTACACGATCGGCACGACGCAGGGGTGCGTCCAGTCGGACAACCCGAGCTTCGGGCCGAACACCCGCGTCTTCGACCCGAGCATGTCGGCGCAGTCGATCCAGTCGCAGCTCGACACGGACTTCACCAACCAGAAGGACACGCTGACCGCGCAGATGGCGCCCCGCCGGGTCGCGCACCTGTTCAAGCCGGGCACGTACAACGTGCACGACGACGTCGGCTACTACACGTCCGTCTCGGGCCTCGGGCGCAACCCCGGTGACGTCGTGATCAACGGCGACATCACCGTCGACGCGTTCAACGAGTCCGACAAGGGCGTGGCGCTGCAGAACTTCTGGCGTTCCGCCGAGAACATGGCCGTCAACCCCAGCAACGGCACCAACCGCTGGGCCGTCGCGCAGGCCGCGCCGTTCCGCCGCATGGACATCCGAGGCAACCTGGCGCTGTACCCGGCGTCCTACGGCTTCGCCTCCGGTGGCTACACGGCCGACACCCGCGTGTCCGGTCAGACGGCCTCGGTCTCGCAGCAGCAGTGGTACACGCGCGACACCAACTACGGCAGCTGGGCCGGCGGCGTCTGGAACATGGTGTTCTCCGGAACGCCGGGCGCCTCGGGCAACACGTTCCCGAACCCGCCGTCGACGAACCTGGCGACCACGCCGATCTCGCGCGACGTGCCGTACCTCTACTTCGAGAACGGCAAGTACCGCGTGTTCCTGCCCTCGTTGCGCACCAACGCCTCCGGCGCCTCGTGGATCAACGGCGGCACGCCCGGCAGCTCGCTGCCGATGAGCCAGTTCTACGTCGTGAAGTCCGGTGACACCGCCGCGACCATCAACGCGGCACTGGGCCAGGGCTGCAACCTGTTCTTCACGCCCGGCATCTACAACGTCAACCAGACGATCAACATCACGCGGCCCAACACCGTCGTGCTGGGCATCGGCTACGCGACGCTCGTGCCGCAGAACGGCGTCACCGCCATGCAGGTGGCCGACGTCGACGGCGTGCGGATCAAGGGCATCCTGTTCGACGCGGGCACGACCCTGTCCCCGTCGCTGCTGACCGTCGGCCCGTCCGGCTCGTCGGCGTCGCACGCGTCCAACCCGACCACGCTGCAGGACGTGTTCTTCCGCGTCGGCGGGGCGGTCGCGGGCAAGGCGACCAACAGCCTGGTCGTCAACAGCCACAACACGATCATCGACCACACCTGGATCTGGCGCGCCGACCACGGCAACGCGGGCACCTGGGGCTGGAACGAGGCCATCGGCGACACCGGCCTGGTCGTGAACGGCAACGACGTGCTGGCCACCGGCCTGTTCGTCGAGCACTACCAGAAGTACCAGGTGATCTGGAACGGCGAACGCGGCCGGACCATCTTCTTCCAGAACGAGATGCCCTACGACGTGCCCAACCAGGCCACCTGGAACCGGCCGAACGGCCAAGCGGGGTATGCGGCCTACAAGGTCGGCGACAACGTCCAGAACCACGAGGCGTGGGGGCTCGGCAGCTACTGCTTCTTCAACGTCAACCCGTCGGTGCGCGCCGAGAACGCGTTCGAGGTGCCCAACCGGTCCGGGGTGAGGCTGCACAACCTGCTGACCGTCTCGCTCAACTACCAGGGAACGATCACCCACGTGGTCAACAACGTGGGCGGGGTGACGCCGCCGGGCACGGTTCCGGTGAACGTCGTCAACTACCCGTGACGGCGGGATGAGGTGCGGCCCGTCACCCGGACGTGACGGGCCGCACCCGAGCGCGGCGGTGCTGATTTCGTTTCCCCGCGCCCCGCATTGCATGATGCGTGGCATGTCGATCGAGCGTGGTGCCGAGTTCGCCGAGTTCTGGTCCGAGCGGCACCTGTGCACGCTGTCCACCGCGCGTCCGGACGGCACCGTGCAGGTGGTGCCGGTCGGGGTCACGCTCGACCGGGAGACCGGCGTCGCGCGGGTCATCACCGACGGCGCGTCGTGGAAGGTCAAGCACGTCCGCGGGGCCGGGTACGCCGCGGTGTGCCAGGTGGACGGCCGGCGCTGGTCCACCCTGGAGGGACCCGCGGTGGTGAGGGACGACGCGGAGTCCGTCGCCGACGCCGAGCGCCGCTACGCCGAGCGCTACCGGCAGCCGCGCGTGAACCCGACCCGCGTGGTGATCGAGATCCAGGTGAAGCGTGTCACCGGAAGCGTCTGACGTCGTCGTGGTCGGCGTCGGCGCCGACGGGTGGGACGGGCTCTCACCGGCGGCGCAACGAGCGGTGCGCGGCGCGAAGGTGCTGATGGGCTCGCCGCGGCAGCTCGACCTGGTGCCGGGGGAGTTCGAGCGGGTCGCGTGGCCGTCGCCGCTGGTCCCGGCGTTGCCCGAGCTCTTCGAGAAGCACCGCGACGTGTGCGTGCTCGCCTCCGGCGACCCCATGTTCCACGGCATCGGCACGACGCTGGTCCGGCTGCTCGGCGCCAGGGTCCGGGTCGTCCCGCACCCCTCGTCGGTCTCCCTCGCGGCGGCGCGGCTCGGGTGGGCGTTGAACGAGGTCGAGGTCGTGTCGCTGGTCGGGCGGTCTCCCGACCTGCTGCGGGCCGCGCTCAGCCCGGGACGGCGCGTGCTCGTGCTCGGCGGCGACCCGGAGACCGTCGCCGGGATCGCCGGGCCCGTCACCGTGCTGGAGCAGCTCGGCGGGCCCGCCGAGCGGGTGTACGAGTGGGCGGGGCAGGCCGCGGACCCGTTGTGCGTCATCGCCGTGGACTACGCGGGACCGGCGCACTCCCGCGCGCCGGGACTGCCGGACGACGCCTACGAGACCGATGGCCAGCTGACGAAGCGCGAGGTGCGGGCGATTTCCCTGTCGAGACTGGCACCGCTGCCGGGGCAGCTGCTGTGGGACGTGGGGGCCGGGTCCGGGTCCATCGCGATCGAGTGGGCGCGGACGCACCCGACGTGCCGCGCGATCGCCGTCGAGCAGTCCGCCGAACGGGCCGGGCGGATCGTGCGCAACGCCGCGTCGCTCGGCGTCCCCGGCGTGCAGGTCCACATCGGACGCGCCCCGGAGGTGCTGGAGCCGCTGGAGAAGCCCGACGCGATCTTCATCGGCGGCGGGCTGACGGTGCCGGGCGTGGTGCAGGCCTGCTGGGACGCGCTGCCGGCCGGCGGCCGGCTCGTGGTCAACGCCGTGACGCTCGAGTCGGAGGCCGTGGTGGCGCAGTGGTACGCGCGGCTCGGCGGCGACCTGGTGCGGATCGCGGTCAACCGCGGATCTGCCGTCGGCGGGTTCACCGGCTGGCGTCCGCACATGCCCGTGACGACGTGGAGCGTGACGAAGTGACCGTGCACTTCATCGGGGCCGGTCCCGGTGCCGCCGACCTCATCACCGTGCGCGGCCGGGCGTTGATCGAGTCGTCGCCGGTGTGCCTGTACGCGGGTGCGCTGGTTCCGGTGGAGCTGCTGGACTTCTGCCCCGCGGGAGCGCGCAGGGTCGACACCGCCTCGCTGACGCTCGACGAGATCGTCGCGGAGCTGGCGGCCGCGTCGGAGCAGGGCCTCGACGTCGCCCGCCTGCACTCCGGGGACCCGGCGGTGTTCAGCGCGATGGCCGAGCAGATGCGCCGCCTGGACGCGCTGGGCATCGCCTACGACGTCACCCCCGGTGTGCCCGCCTTCGCGGCCGCCGCGGCGTCGTTGCAGCGCGAGCTGACCGTGCCGGGCGTGGGGCAGACGGTGATCCTCACGCGGACGTCGCAGCGCGCCACGCCCATGCCACCCGGTGAGGACCTGGACACGCTCGGCCGCAGCCGCGCGACGCTCGTGCTGCACCTGGCCGTGCAGCGGATCACCGAGGTCGTCGCCGAGCTCGTGCCGAACTACGGCGCGGACTGCCCGGTCGCGGTGGTCGCGTACGCGTCCCGCGAGGACGAGGTCGTGCTGCGCGGCACGCTGGACGACATCGCCGCGCAGGTGCGGGCGGCCGGGATCAAGCGGACCGCCGTGATCGTCGTCGGGCAGGTGCTGGGGGCCACGCAGTTCCCGGACAGCCACCTGTACTCGGCCACGCGCGTCCGATGATCCTGATCCTCGGCGGGACGGGGGAGGCGCGGGAGCTCGCGTCCAGGGTCCCGGCGGTGTCGTCGCTCGCGGGCCGGGTCAGCAACCCCGCGCTGCCCGCCGGGCAGGTCCGGATCGGCGGCTTCGGCGGGGTCGACGGGCTCGCGCGGTGGTTGCGGGACAACGAGATCACCGCCGTCGTCGACGCCACGCACCCGTTCGCCCGGCGGATCACGGCGAACGCCTTCGAGGCCTGCGCACGGGTCGGCGTGCCGTTCCTGGTCCTGCGCCGGCCCGGGTTCCCGCCCCGCCCCGGCTGGCGCTGGGTGGACAGCGTCGCCGAAGCGGCACGGGGGCTGCCCGGTGACCGGGTGTTCCTCACGACCGGCCGGCAGGACCTCGCGGAGTTCGCCGCGTGCCCGCAGTGGTTCCTGGCCCGGATGGTCGAGCCGCCGCAACCGCCGATGCCACACCGGATCGAGGTCCTGCTGTCGCGTGGACCGTTCACAGTGGACGGTGAGCTGGAGCTGATGCGCACGCACCGGATCGACGTACTCGTCACCAAGGACAGCGGCGGCTCGATGACCTCGGCCAAGCTCGAAGCCGCGCGGCAGCTCGGAGTTCCCGTCGTGGTCGTGCGCCGGCCACCGCTCCCGCCCGCGGAGGTGGTGGCCGACGTCGACGCCGCCGTCAGGTGGCTGGGTACCGCCGGGGCGTGAACACCACGCCCGCACCGGTCACGACCGTCTGCGACGAGCCGATGATCAGCAGGCAGCGCATGTCGACGGTGGCCGGGTCGAGGGTGCCCAGGGTGAGCACCCGGATCTCCTCCTCCGGGCCGCCGACGTCCCGGCCGACGACGACCGGCGTCTCCGGCTTCCGGTGCTGCAGCAGCAGATCGCGCATGTCGGCGACCTGGTGCGTGCGGGCCTTGGACGCCGGGTTGTAGATCGCGATCACCAGGTCCGCCTTCGCGGTGGCGGCGAGGCGTTCCGCGATGACCTCCCACGGCTTGAGCCGGTCGCTCAGCGAGATCACCGCGTAGTCGTGGCCGAGCGGCGCACCGGCCTTGGCCGCCACGGCGTTCGCGGCCGTGACGCCCGGGACGATCCGCACGGGGATCTCCGGGGTCTCGGCGGCGACCTCGAGCACCGCCGTGGCCATCGCGAACACCCCCGGGTCGCCGGAGGAGACCACGGCGACGCGCGCGCCCCGGCGGGCCAGGTCCAGCGCGAACGCGGCACGTTCCGACTCGACCTGGTTGTGCGAGAGGTGCCGCTTCTGGCCGGGGCGTTCGGGTACCCGGTCGAGGTAGGTCGAGTAGCCGACCAGCTCGTCGGCAGCCTCGAGCTCCTGCCGGGCCTCGGGCGTGAGCCAGTCGCGGGAACCGGGGCCGAGCCCCACGACCACGACCTCGCCCTTCGGCAAGGCCGGCTTGGACCCGCTGGGCAGCACGGCGATCGAGAAGTACGGGACCGTGCCGGGGTCGACGTCGGCGAGCGGCATCATCTTCTGCCGGCGGGACGTGGCGCGCTCGACGTACCAGGCACCGTCGAGCCTGCCGGCGTCCGCCAGCGCCTGCCGGACGTTGCCGAAGGTGCGGCCCAGCTTGAGGACCGCGGCCGAGTCGGTGTCGGCGAGGCGGCTCGCGAGCTCGGCGGGCGGCAGCGTGCCGGGCAGGACCGTGAGGACCTCGTCGCGTTCGACGAGCGGGGTGCCCAGCACGGCGCTCGCGCCGCTCACCGACGTGACGCCGGGGACGACCTCCCACTCGTACCGGTCGGCCAGCCGCTTGTGCATGTGCATGTACGAGCCGTAGAAGAACGGGTCGCCCGCGGCGAGCACGACGACGTCGCGGCCCGCGTCCAGGTGGGCGGCGAGCCGGGCGGCGGCGACCTCGTAGAAGGCGTCGATCTCGCCCTGGTAGTCGTCGGTGTCCTCGGTGGTGACCGGGTAGACGAGCTGCTCGATGGTCTGGCCTTCGCGGAAGTACGGCTCCGCGATGGTCTTCGCGATGCTGCGGCCGTGGCGCGCGCTGTGGAACGCGATCACGTCGGCTTCCCGGATGAGCCGCGCGGCCTTGACCGTCACGAGTTCCGGGTCGCCGGGACCCAGGCCGACGCCGTACAGCTTGCCCGTCATTCTTCTTCGCTCGCAATCGCGTTGATGGCCGCTGCCGTCATGGCGCTGCCACCGCGCCGGCCGCGCACCACGAGGTGCTCCAGATCCGTTGCCGCCAAAGCCTCTTTGGACTCCACCGCCCCGATGAACCCGACGGGGATGCCCAGGACCGCCGCGGGCCGCGGGGCTCCGGCGGCGATCAGGTCGAGGAGGTGGAACAACGCGGTGGGGGCGTTGCCGATCGCGATCACGGCGCCCTCGAAGCGGTCCGCGAGCAGTTCCAGTGCCGCGGCGCTGCGGGTGTTGCCGATCCTGCTCGCGAGGCCCGGCGTGCGCGGGTCCTGGAGGTGGCACAGCACCTCGTTGTCCGCCGGCAGCCTGCGGCGGGTCACGCCGGACGCGACCATGGTGGCGTCGCACAGGATCGGCGCTCCGCCGAGCAGCGCCGCACGGGCGTCGCGGACGACGTTCGGCGAGAACGCCACGTCGGCCGGCAGGTCGGTCATGCCGCACGCGTGGATCATGCGGACGACGACTTTCGCGACGTCGGCGGGGAACCCGGTCAGGTCCGCCTCCGCGCGGATGGTGGCGAAGGACTGGCGGTAGATCTCCGCGCCGTCCCTGATGTACTCCGTCACCTGATCTCCTCGTAGCCGTCGCCGGTCGCGACGAACTCGATCACATCACCGGCGGGACGACCACACCGGCGTGAGCAACCCGACCAGTGCACGGGCCGCGAATGCGGGGTCCCCAGCCAGGCGCGGGCGTCCGCGCGCACGTCCGACAACGACTTCGCGCAGCCGGGCCGCCCGGTGCACGCGCTCACCCCGTGCCAGGGCGAGCCGGGGTCGGTGATCAGGCCGGACGTGTCGGTGCCCGCCGGCACGACCAGGCTGCGCCACGGGGTCAGCCGCAGCGGCACCCCGGCGAGCTGGTGGGCGTCGAGCCGGCCGAGTGGAACGCCTGGTGTCAAAGGTGAAGGTGCGACAGGAGTCACAGCCGGGGTGATGCGTTCGGCGGTGGCGGCCCCGAAGTGCGCGGTGATCTTTCGCACACCGTCGTCCACTTCGGACAGGCGCCACGCGGTGCCGCGCAGCTGCTGGAACAGCCGGGCGGCGGTGACGACGGCGTCGACCGGGTCGTGAACTCGGACACCTGTATCGGTACCGGCCAGCAGGAGCACGTTCCCGACCAGCCCGAAGTCGCCGCCGAGACCGCTCACCGCGGCTCCGACCGTGACGAGGAACCGGCCCGGCAGCGCGGCCAGCGCCGGGTCCGCGCACAGGGCGGCGTCCAGCGAGTCGACCAGCTCCTGGTTGTCCTCCAGCGGCGCGGCGATGATGTTGCGGATGCGCTCGTGGCTCACCGACGGCAGCAGTCCCGCCGCACGCAACCGGGCACCCAGCTCCAGGCCGTCCGTGACGCCCCTGAGCTGCAGGTTCGCCCGCGAGGTCAGCTCGATGACGCCGTTGCCGAGTTCGGTGGAGGCGGCCCGCACGACGTCCCACCGAGCGGCGGTGAGAGTGCCGCCCGGCACGCGGATGCGCGCCAAGCCGCCATCGGCCGCGGCGTGCAGCTCGACGGCGCCGGGACAGGCATCCGGGTGATTGCGCATAGGTCGGACTGTAACTCGCCGGTTAGGGTGAGCCGGAACGACGAAGCGCAGGAGGAAGCCGGTGCGAATCCGGCGCGGTCCCGCCACTGTGACCAGCGAACCCGCTGGGAGTCAGGAACTCCGCTTCGCCGCGACCCGCAACCTGGGGCGAGGACCCCACGAGGGATGGAGCCTGCGTGATCCTGCTGCTGTCGACCTCCGACACCGACCTGCTGTCGGCGCGTGCGAGCGCGGCCGAGTACCGGCTCGGCAACCCCGCGCGGCTCACCGCCGACGACCTCCCCGCCCTCGTCGACGGCGTCGATCTGGTCCTCGTGCGCATCCTCGGCGGCCGCCGGATGTGGGAGGAAGGTCTCGACTGGCTGCTCGCGAGCGGTCTGCCGGTGGTCGTGCTCGGCGGTGAGATGCAGCCCGACGCGGCGCTGATGGAGCTGTCGACGGTGCCGGGCGGCGTCTGCGCGCAGGCGCACCTCTACCTCGCCCAGGGCGGGCCGGCGAACCTCGCCGAGCTGCACAAGTTCCTCTCCGACACGGTGCTGCTGACGGGCCACGGCTTCGAACCGCCGAAGGCCACGCCCACCTGGGGCGTGCTGGAACGCGAGCCCTCGCCGGCGCACGGCCCGACGGTCGCGGTGCTCTACTACCGCGCCCACCACGTGGCCGGGAACACGGCGTTCGTGCACGCGTTGTGCGACGCGATCGAGGAGAAGGGCGGCAGGGCGCTGCCGGTCTTCTGCTCCTCGCTGCGCACCGCCGAGCCCGAGCTGCTCGACACGCTGCGCCAGGCCGACGCGCTGGTCGTCACGGTCCTCGCGGCCGGCGGCACCAACCCGGCCAAGGCGAGCGCCGGTGGCGACGACGACGCGTGGGACGTCGGCGCGCTGGCGGAGCTGGACGTGCCGATCCTGCAGGGCCTGTGCCTCACGTCGAGCCGCGAGACGTGGGACTCCAACGACGACGGGCTGTCCCCCCTGGACACCGCGACCCAGGTCGCGATCCCGGAGTTCGACGGCCGGATCATCACGGTCCCGTTCTCCTTCAAGGAGATCGACGCCGACGGCCTGACGGTCTACGTGGCCGACCCCGAACGGGCGCTGCGCGTCGCGGGCATCGCGGTCCGCCACGGCCGGTTGCGCCACATCCCCGTCGCCGACCGCAAGGTCGTCGTGATGCTGTCGGCCTACCCGACCAAGCACTCGCGCATCGGCAACGCCGTCGGCCTCGACACCCCCGCCTCCACGGTCCGGCTGCTCAGCGCCATGCGGGACCACGGCTACGACATCGGCGACGGGCTGCCCGGCGTCGACGAGCTCGACGGCGACAAGCTGATCCACGCGCTGATCGCCGCCGGCGGCCAGGACGCCGATTGGCTCACGCAGGAGCAGTTCGAGAGCAACCCTATCCGCATCGCCGCGGCCGACTACCGCGAGTTCTACGAGACGCTGCCCGAGGACTTCCGCGAGTCGATGGAGGAGCACTGGGGCGCGGCGCCCGGTGAGCTGTTCGTCGACCGCAGCAGGTCGGAGGACGGCGAGATCGTGCTGGCCGCGCTGCGCTCCGGCAACGTCACCGTGGTCGTGCAGCCGCCGCGCGGGTTCGGCGAGAACCCGATCGCGATCTACCACGACCCGGACCTGCCGCCGTCGCACCACTACCTCGCGGCCTACCGGTGGATCGAGTCGTCGTTCGGCGCCGACGCCGTCGTGCACGTCGGCAAGCACGGCAACCTGGAGTGGCTGCCCGGCAAGACCGTCGGCATGTCGGCGTCCTGCGGCACGGACGCCGCCCTCGGCGACCTGCCGCTGATCTACCCGTTCCTCGTCAACGACCCCGGTGAGGGCACGCAGGCCAAGCGCCGCGCGCACGCCACCCTGGTCGACCACCTCGTGCCGCCGATGGCCCGCGCCGACAGCTACGGCGACATCGCGCGCCTGGAGCAGCTGCTCGACGAGTACGGCAACATCTCCGCGATGGACCCGGCCAAGGTGCCGGCGATCCGCGCGCAGATCTGGACGCTGATCAAGGCCGCGAAGCTCGACCACGACCTGGGCCTCGACGACCGGCCGCACGACGCGGAGTTCGACGAGTTCATCCTGCACGTCGACGGCTGGCTGTGCGAGGTCAAGGACGTCCAGATCCGCGACGGCCTGCACGTCCTGGGCCAGGCTCCGGCCGGGAGCGTCCGGGTCAACCTCGTGCTGGCGATGCTGCAGGCCCGGCAGATGTGGGGCGGCCAGGTCGCCGCGCTGCCCGGCCTGCGCGAAGCCCTCGGCCTCACGAGCACCGCGCGCGAGGACGTCGACGAGATCGAGGAACAGGCGCGCGCTCTCGTCCAGGCCATGGAGGACGCGGGCTGGGACCGGTCCGCGGCGGCGGGCCTGCACGAGTCGGAGGACGTGCGGAAGATCCTCGAGTTCGCCGCCGTCGAGGTGGTGCCGCGGCTGGCGCGCACGACCGACGAGATGACGAACGTCCTGCACGCGCTCGACGGCGGGTACGTCCCGGCCGGCCCGTCCGGTTCCCCGTTGCGCGGCCTGGTGAACGTGCTGCCGACCGGCCGCAACTTCTACTCGGTCGACCCCAAGGCCATCCCGTCGCGCCTCGCGTGGGAGACCGGCCAGGCGATGGCCGACTCGCTGCTGGAGCGCTACCGCGCCGAGAACGACGGCGAGTGGCCGCCGTCGGTGGGCCTGTCGGTCTGGGGCACGTCCGCGATGCGCACGGCCGGCGACGACATCGCCGAGGTGTTCGCGCTGATGGGCGTGCGTCCGGTGTGGGACGACCAGTCCCGCCGCGTCACCGGCCTCGAGGTCGTCGGCCTGGACGAGCTGGACAGGCCGCGCGTCGACGTCACGGTCCGCATCTCCGGGTTCTTCCGCGACGCCTTCCCGCACGTCGTCTCGCTCCTGGACGACGCCGTGCAGCTGGTGGCCGCGCTCGACGAGCCGGCGGAGCGGAACTTCGTGCGCGCACACATGTTGCGCGACCTGGAGGAGCACGGCGACCAGCGCCGGGCCACGTTGCGGATCTTCGGCTCCAAGCCGGGCGCGTACGGCGCGGGCGTGCTGCCGTTGATCGACAGCCGCAACTGGCGCGACTCGTCGGACATCGCCGAGGTCTACGCGGTGTGGGGCGGCTACGCCTACGGCCGCGGGGTCGACGGCGTCGCCGCGCGCGCGGACATGGAGTCGGCGTACCGCCGGATCGCGGTGGCGGCCAAGAACATCGACACCCGCGAGCACGACATCGCCGACTCGGACGACTACTTCCAGTACCACGGCGGCATGGTCACGATGGTGAAGGCGTTGACGGGCAAGGCACCCGCCGCGTACGTCGGCGACAGCACCCGCCCGGAGGCGGTCAGGACCCGCACGCTCACGGAGGAGACGTCGCGGATCTTCCGCGCCCGCGTGGTGAACCCGCGCTGGGTCGGGGCGATGCGCAACCACGGCTACAAGGGCGCGTTCGAGCTGCAGGCCACGGTCGAGTACCTGTTCGGCTACGACGCCACGACCGGCGTAGTCGCCGACTGGATGTACGAGAAGCTCACCGAGACCTACGTGCTCGACCCGGAGACCCGCAAGTTCCTGCAGACCTCGAACCCGTGGGCGTTGCACGGCATCGCCGAGCGGCTGCTGGAGGCGGCGGAGCGCAAGATGTGGGAACACCCGGAGGAGTCCACTTTGGACGCACTGCGGTCGGCCTACCTGGAGACCGAGGGCGACCTGGAGGACGGCGTCTGATCGACGCGGACGCAGCAGCGCTGTGGTGACGGGTCGGGCCGCGCGGACGCCCCGTGCGCCCCGATCCCGTCGAGCAGCCCGCTGACCAGGCACAGGTTCATCCCGCAGACCAGCTGGGCGTGCCGGCGCGCCAGGCTGTCGAACGGGCAGTTGCCGAGCAGGATCGAGCCGCCGTCCTCGTGCGGCTCGAAACCGAAGTCCGCCAGCGCTTCCAGCACCCCGCCGGAGGTCTGGCCCGCCAGCGAGGTGCCCCACGCGTACGCGCGGCGGTCCAGGATCTCGCGGACGGGCCCGCCGGTGCTCCCGGCCTCCGCCAGGGAGTCGGTGAGCAGGTGGCTCGCGGCCTCGTATCGGCGGCCGGGCAGCGAGATCTCGATCTGCTGCTCCGAACGCAGGTAGAGCTTCGCCGGGCGGCCGGCGCCGGGGCCGGTGCGTCCCGAACGGCGCCGGCGGACCACCGTGAGCAGGCCCGTCTCGACCAGCTTGTCGAGGTGGAACGCGGCGGTCGTCCTGGGCAGCTCGACGGCCTGCGCCGCCTCGTCCTTGCTGATGGGTGCCGGCTGGCGCACCACGAAGTCGTACAGCCTGCGCCGGTTCGGCTCTCCCAGCGCCGCGACCGCGGCGACGGGATCGGTCAGCTCTTCGTGCACGCCGGGACCGGGCCGAACGCGTGGGAACCGGGGGCCTCGGCGTCGTCGCCGGCCCAGAACTCCATCCACAGCTGGACGAACTCGTGGCGCGACAGCCCGCCGTCGCCGTCGAGGTCGAGCCTCGCGAAGTCGACCGGGCCGTCGTGGCCGAGCCACGCGCGGATCATCGCGCGGTACTCGTCCTGCGAGACGCGGTCGTCGTTGTCCGCGTCCGCGGCGGTGAACATCGCGTCCGCCGTGCCGAAGACCGCCTCCGGGTTGTCCGGCAGCGCGTCGACCACGCTCAGCACGTCCTCCAGCGACACCCTGTCCCCGCCCGACGCCGACCGCAGCGCCTCCCACCAGCCCATCAGCACCAGCGTCAGCTTCTCCTCGTCGCCGCCGCCCAGTTCGGCCCAGCGCGCGGACAGCGCCCGGAAGTCGCTCTCGGCGAGGTGGCCGTCGCCGTCGGCGTCCATCGCCTCGAAGACCGGGGTCACCTTGCGTCTTTGGAACTCGCTCGCCATGCGCCGAAGATAAGCCGGACGCCGTAACGCGATCATCGGCCGAACGGGTCAGAACTAGTCCACGAACAGGGCATTCGCCAGCTGTGCACGGCCGCTCACGCCGAGTTTGCGGTAGATCCCGGACAACGCCGTCCCGACCGCCTCGGTGGTCATGAGCAGCATCGACGCGATCTCCTCGTCGGAACCGCCGCGGGCGGCCAGTTCCGCCACCTGGTGCTCCGCCGGGGTGAGCGCGGTGGGCCCGGTCTGGCGCATCCGCCGAGGTCCGGCGCTCGTCGCCACCAGTTCGGAGTAGGCCCGCGCGGCCATCGCGGTGGATCCGCACTTCTGCGCCAGGTCCACCGCGTCGCGCAGGCACGCCCGCGCACCGGCCGTGTCGCCCTGCCGCCGCACGACGACGCCGAGATCGACCAACGCGCGCGCCAGTTCCAGCCGGGCGGGGGAGTGGCGCAGCACCGCCACCGCTTCCTCGAGCAACGTCCGTCCGGCGGCCCCCGCGGTGACCCTGCCTTCCGCGCGCAGCGCCATGCCCAACGCGCGCGGCGCACCCCAGGCCCGTGCCAGCCCGACCTCTTCGAGCGCGAGCTCGCGCGCCCGTTCCGAGTCGCCGATCGCCGCGCAGGCCAGTGCCGCCCCGGACCGCCACGCGAGCGGCGCCGGGTTCCGGTACGGCCACGCCGCGCAGTGCCGCCCGGCGGCCAGGAACGCCTCCAGTGCCTCGTGGTCGTCGCCCCGCGCTGTCAGCAGACGTCCGCGCACGGTCAGCAGTCCGCCGTACTGCCACACGCGCCGGGCGCCGTCGGTCGAGGACTCGGTGATCACCGAGTCCGCCTCGTCGAACCGGCCCTCCTCGAGCAGGATGTCGGCGAGCAGCGCCGCGTGCCACGCCGAGACGGCGTGCCAGCGCCGGTCCTGCCGCAGGTGCTGCTCCGCCAGTTCGAGGTCCGACCGGGCGGAGACGAGATCTCCCTTGCGGCGCTGGACGTTCGCGCGCATCACGTACGTCAGCGCCCGCAACGCCGGTGCCCGCGCGTGGTCCACGTCGTCGAGCACGGTCAGCGCCTCGTCCAGCGAGTCGGCGAGGTTCAGGGTCATCGCGGACGCCAGCGACGACAGCACGTCACCGGTCGAGACCCGCGCCACGGCCTCGGCCGCGGTGATGTCGCCGACCATGACGTGGTGCAGCACCCCGGCGGGCGTGTCGAGCGGTACCGACGACGGCACGGCCTCCTGCCACGCCAGCCCGTGCACGGCCAGGTGCGCCCGCGTCCACGGCGAACCGCCCGAGAGCACCGCCGTCAGTTCACCCGCGTCTCCCTCGGCGTGCAGGGCGTAGGACAGCGCCACCGCCGTCTCCTCGTCGTCCACATCGGACTGCAGCGCCTCGCGCAACCGCGCCGTCGCACCGGGGAGGTTGCCGACCAGTTCGGCGATCCCCAGCAGCCGCAGGGCCCGCGCCGGGTTCGCCACCGGTTCGCGCAGCGCCCGCCACAGCAGTCGCGCCGCACCGGCGGTGTCGCCCTGGTTCACCGCCTCCTGCGCGGCCAGGTCGAGCACCTCGCCCGCCCACGGCTCCAGCCCCGGCGAGGTCTCCAGCAGGTGGCCGGCCACCGCCCGGTTCGGCGCGCCGTGCGCCCGCAGCGACCGCGCGGCCCGCAGGTGCAGGTCGGCCCGTGCCGGTGCGGGCACGTCGTCGAGGACCGCGGGACCGGGCACGCCGAGCAGGCCGGCGGTCCGCACGGCCTCCGCCAGTTCCAGGGGACCGAGCCGGGTCAGGTCGGCGAGCACGTCGGGATGGGGGGACGGGCCGAGCACGGCCAGGCAGTGCGCGACGGTCACCACGGCGGCGGGACGGCGGCGCAACCGGGCGGCGGCGATCTCGCCGAGCACCTCCGCGCCCCGGTGCGCGACCCGCCAGACCGACGCCGCGACCGGCGGCACCCCGTCCTCCGCCAGCGCGGCCACCAGGCGTGTCACGGCCAAGGGGTTCCCGTCCGTCGCGGCCACGCACGCCGTGACGAACTCCGGGTCGGGCGCGCCGAGCGACGAGACCAGCGCGGCGACCGCGTCGCGGGACAGGTCGTCCAGCACGATCCGGTGGCCCACGGCCAAGATCTCGCCGTGCGACGGGTCGTCGCACCGCTCGCCGGCACCCGCGGTCAGCACGATCGCGATGGGCAGCCGCTGGACCCGCAACGCCAGGTAGGCGAGCCAGCGCAACGACGCGGCATCGGCCCAGTGCACGTCGTCCACGACGATGAGCAGGTCGTTCTCGGCGGCCAGCGCCGCGGCCAGCCGGTAGACGCCGTGCAGCACGGCGAAGTCGGCGGCCGGCGCGGTCAGCCGCAGCGCGCTCTCGGCCTCCGCGGGCACGAGGTCCGCGTCCACCAGGTCGAAGAGCTGGGCCACCACGCCGAACGGCAGGTCGCCCTCCAGCGCACCGCACCGCGCCCGCAGCACGGTTCCCCGCCAGCGCGCGGCGACGTGGTCGAGCACCGCGGTCTTGCCCGTGCCGGGAGCGCCCTCGACGACGGTGGTGGTGCCCGGCGACACCTGTTCGCTGATTCCGGCGCACCACGCTTTCAGCGGGTTTTCCAAGATCTCTCCACAATCCGCGGCCGAAAGGATCAGCGGAATTGATGCTAGGAGAAAGAGCTCCACTTGCCCAGGTAAAGCTTCCCGCGCTACGGGCGTCTCAACAGGAGTGCTGCCCGTATGATCCCGCGGGCAACTGCTCGAATGGGCAGCGGCAGCGGGACGGCGCCTCCGGTGTGATCATCCCAACGGCCTGCGGGTGCTGTCCAGGGGCTGGTCGCGGCGCGGGCCGGCATGGTAAAGCGGATCTTGTCCTCCGCCGTCGCGGAGCGAAAGGAAAATGGGTGTCGGGGAATCGTGACGGGGTGTTCCGCGGCCGTGCGGGAGAACGGGAGCTCCTGAACGGTGTGCTCGACGCGGGCACCGGTGTGGTGCTCGTCGACGGCGCGGCGGGGACGGGCAAGACCCGGTTGCTCGCGGAGGTCGCGGCACTGGCCGCGCGCCGCGGCGCCGAGGTCGTCACCGCCCAGGACGAGCTCGACCAGCCGTTCCTGCTGGCACGCCTCGCGGAACGCCGCCCGGACGGCCCCGCGCTCGTCGTCCTCGACGACCTCCACCTGGCCGAACCGGCCACGCTCGCCGCCCTGCGCTCGCTGCTGCTCGCCTCCGCTCACGAGAAGGTCGTCTGGCTGCTCGCCCGCCGCGGCGGAGAGGCCGCCGGCCGCCTGTTCGCCGCCGCGCTCGCCCGCGGCGCCACGCGGATCGAGCTGCGACCGTTGCCGGACAACGTGATCGCGGGACTCGTCACCGACCTCGCGGGCGGCACCCCCGACCCCGGCCTGCTGGCGCTGGCGTCCACCGCCCGGGGCAACCCGGCCGCCGTGATCGCCCTGTTCCGCGCCCTGCGCGAGGACGGCCACGTCGAGGTCGCCGGCGGGCACGCGTCGCTGCGCACCGACCGCGTGCCGCTCGCCACCGAGGCGCTGCTGGGCGAGCGGGTCGCCGAGCTGAGCGGTGGGGCACGGCACCTGGTGCAGGTCGCCTCCGTCCTCGGGCCGCACTTCGAACCCGGTGACGTGGCGGAGATGCTGGCGTCGAGCACCGCGATCCTGTTGCCCGCGCTGGAGGAGGTCATCGGCGCGGGCGTCGTGACGTCGCTCGAGGACCGGCTCGCGTTCCGCCACGAGCTGCTCTGGCGCCTGGTCGCCGAGTCCGTGCCCCCGCCCGTGCGCCGCGCCCTGCACCGCGAGGCCGGCGAGATGCTGCTGCGCCGCGGCGACTCCGCCGTCCAGGCCGCCCGGCACCTGCTGCACGGAGCCCAGCGCGGGGACGCGCGCTCCATCGACGGTCTCGTCACCGCGGCGAAGGCCGTGCTGGTCACCGCGCCGGACGCCGCGGCCGAGCTCGCGGTGCGGGCGCTGGAACTGACCGACCCGGCCTCGCCGTCGCTGGTGCGCCGCACCGTGATCGCGGTCCGCGCGCTGATCGCGGCAGGCCGGCTCGCGGCGGCGCAGGCGCTCGCGCAGGACGCGCTGGCCCGCCAGGTCTCTCCCGAGCCCGCCGCCGAGCTGCGGCACTGCGTGGCCGTGACGACGCTGCTGACCGCCCGGCACGCCGAGTCGGCCGAGAGCTCCGGGGCGTTGCTCGCCGAACCCGGTCTGATGCCGGAACTCGTGCCGTGGGTGGAGATCACCCGCATGATGGCGCTGCTCGGCCACGACCGGCGCCGCGCGGAGGAGCTGGCGGAGAGCGTGGTCCGCGCCCACCGCGGATCGCCCGACGACGTGCTGGCGACGGCGCTGGCGGTGCTCGCCGCGATCGCCAGGGACGCCGGTCAGCCCGGTGCCGCGCTGGACCTGGCCCGCGAGGCCGCGCAGTCCGTGACGTCGCACGACCTCTGCGCGTACCCGCAGTTGCTGCTCGCGACGGTGTTCTCGGGACTGCGGGAGTTCGCGGAGGCCGAGAGCGTGGTGCGGCGGGCTCGCAGCGGGCCGTCGGCCGTGGTCACCAAGGGGATCATGACCGGGGTAGTGCAAGCCCGGATCCTGGTGCAGGCCGGGCGGATCGAGGAGGCGGCCGCCGAGGCGCGCACCGCGCTGACCGCGGCGGAGGAGACGGGACACGCGGCACTGGTGGCACCGGCGCTGGCGGTGCTCGCCCTCGTCGCGATCCACACCGGTGACCTGCCGGCCGCCGTCGAGCACGTCGAGCGCTGCCGCGAGAGCGTTCCCGCGGACGGGATCATGTTCTCCCACGCCTACTACCAGTGGACCGACGTGCTGGTCACCTACGTCGGCTCCGGGCTCGACAGGGCGATGGCGCTGCTCGCCGACGAGTACCCGGACCTGGTGTCGTCAGGGCTCTTCGCCGAGGAACCCCGTGCCGCCGGGTGGTTCGTGCGCCGGGCCCTGGAGGCGGGGGACGAGGGACTGGCCAAGGCCGTCGTCGACCGCGTGGAGCGGCTGGCGGAGGACAACCCCGGCTTCCCCGCGGTGGCCTCGGCCGCGCTGCACGCCCGCGGCCTGTTCGACGCCGACCCGTCGGTGCTGGAACTGGCCGCGCAGCAGCACGGCGACCTGTGGGCGCGGGCCAACGCCACCGAGGACCTCGGCGTGCTGCTGGACGACCGCGCCGCGTCGGTGAAGGCGCTCGAGACCGCGCTCGGGCTCTACCGGGAGATCGGCGCGTCCCGCGACAGCGCCCGCGTGCTGGGGCGGCTGCGCAAGCTCGGCCGGCGCCGGCGTGCCGAACCCGCGCGCCCTGCGTCCGGATGGTCCAGTTTGGACGACACCGAACGGGCCATCGCGAACCTCGTCGCCAAGGGGCAGACGAACCGGCAGATCTCGACGCAGCTCTTCATGTCGCCGCACACGGTGAACTTCCACCTGCGCAAGATCTTCCGCAAGCTCGGGATCAGCTCTCGGATCGAACTGGCGACGAGGTCGCGGGACGACCGGTGAGCCGCTTCGCCTGACGGCGCAGCTGCAGGATGCGGGCAGCGCCGACGACCGCGACCAGCAGCGCGCCGCCGATCGCCGCGAACAGCAGCGCCACCCCCAGCGGAAGGCTGAACTGGCCCCACAGGAAGTGGATCGTCGTCGAGCCGCCGTTCTGCAGGATGAAGACCAGCAGGAAGATCAGCACGACGATCGCGACCAGCACGGCGATCCAGGTGCCGCTGATCCTGGTCGGCCGCGTGGACTTCGGTGCGGCCGCCGGAGCGGACGACGGGGGAACGGTCGCCGGCGGTGCGCTCGGCCGCCCGGCCGGGATCGGCTCGGTGACCGGCGCGTTCGGGGTCTCGTCGCTGGAAGTCGCCACGAGGAGAATTATCGGCGACCAGGCGTGATCCCGCGCGCTGGCGAACGGGGGACTACAGCCTGCGCAGCCCCGACAGAACGCGTTCCAGCAGCGCCATGTTCGGCTTGTCGCCCGGCTCGTGCACCGCGACCAGGTTCAGCGTGATCAGGTCGCTCAGCAGCACCCGCGTGACACCGAGCGGGATCTTCATGAGCGCCGAGATCTCGGCGACCGACCGCGGCTGCAGGCACAGCCGCATCATCGCCGCCTGGTCGTTGCTGGCCCGGTACAGGCGTTCCTCGTCGGTCGAGAGCAGCGTCTCCAGGCGTAGGTCGTGGCGGGCCGCGGTACGGCCGCCCGTGCGGGCGTAGGGACGGATGAGCGAGCTGTCCCGCGCGGGGACGCCCTGTGGTTCTTCTTCCAGCATCGGCCACTCCGGGGGCGGCTCCGGTGGGCGTTGGCGCAACGGTTGCTGACGGGGCAGCTGCTGCGTCTCCGGTACGTGCGAGTCACCTCGCTCGTCGGACTGCAGCCAGCTGCGGGTCGCCGGGGATCCGAATCGCGCCCCGGTGTAACCGATTTCCGTCGCTTCCTCGTCGTGCACGTGCTCAAGCTATAACGAAGTCGCCCAAATGTATGTCGATCACGTTGCCTTTTTGTCACCCAGATCGAATCTGACCTGGATTGCAGTGCCCGACGACGTCGTTTGGGTGCGCACGAGGTCGGCCAAACGGTTGACAAGCAACAGACCGCGACCACCTGGTTCGTTTGCGTGAACAGGAGTGCGTCCAGCCAGAACATCGGTGATGTGGCCGTTGTCGTTGACTTGGCAAACAATGCTTTCGTTTTCCGTCCACACACGAACCGTGCTCTCGCCGCCGCCGTGCCGGACGCTGTTGGTCGCGAGCTCGGTGACCGCGAGGGCGAAGTCGTCGAGACGATCGGGCGCGAGCCCGAACTTCACGGCGTGCTCACGCGCGAACGCCCTCACCGCCGCCATCGCGCCGGCGCCCACCGACGTGCTCGCCGCGTCCACCGGCGTCGCCAGCGGGAGCGAGTGCGCGGCGACGACCACCCGTGCGGGGTGGAAGTGGTCGCTGGGCCGGTGACCACCCGCGTCGATCACGACGGGGTGGGTCTTCTCCGCCTCGGCCAGGACGTCGTGGCTGAGCGAGGAGGTGTCGTACGGGCAGAGGATGCTGAGGTCGCGCCCGCTGAACGCGTAGTTGACCAACGCCTCGTGCAGCGAGCAGGCCGGGTACTCGGCCTCGGTGCGCCGGTCCCGGACGGGCTCGCTGATGATGCGGACGGCCCCGCGGTGCCGGTCGGCGAACGTGCGGAGCTCGGGGATGATCCGGCCGGGGTTGCGGCCGGTGTCCGCCATGTCGACGAAGGTCACGAGGTGCGCGAACCCGCTCAGCGCTTCGCGGAGCAGCTCCAGGTTCCTGCTGTGCACCGCCACGGCTACGGGCTCGGCGTTCGCCAGGCCCTCCACCACGAACGGCACGGTCCCGTCGATGTAGGACTCCTCGTCGGAGTAGAACAACGCCGGATGTGCGAACGTCATGTGCCACCTCTCGTCAACGTCCCAGGATGCTCATCCTGGCCGTTGCTCAAACCATCATTTCTTGACCCTCACACCGTGTCAGCCCCTACACAGGAGCAGTCATGTTCACCATCGGAGACTTCGCCCATCTGGGGCGCGTGTCGGTGCGGATGCTGCGCCATTACGACGCGGTGGGGTTGCTCCCGCCGGCCCACGTGGACCCGTCGAGCGGCTACCGCTTCTACACCGCGGCCCAGCTGCACCGCCTCAACCGCCTGATCGCCCTGAAGGACCTCGGCCTGACGCTCGAGCAGGTGAGCGTCGTGCTCGACGAGAAGCTGTCCGTCGAGCAGCTGCACGGCATGCTGTCGCTGCGGCGGGCCGAGCTGCGCCAGCAGATCCTCGCGGACGAGTCGCGGCTGCGCCGGGTCGAAGCACGTCTCCGCGCTATCGAGAGGGAGGGCGCCATGCCCACCGACGAGATCGTCGTGAAGGCCGTCCCCGCGGTCCGCGTGGCCCGGCTCAGCGCCACCGCCGCGTCTTACGGTCCCGAGGACATCGGCCCGGTCATCCAGCCGCTGTACCCGCAGCTCTTCGAACGCCTGGGCCGGGCCGGCGTCACGCCGTCGGGCCACGGCATCGCCACCTACGAACCCGCCGCGGGCGAGGAGGTGCGCGTGCACGCCGGCGTCGTCGTGGCTGTCGACCCCGCTCCGGGCTTCGACTTCGAGGTCGTCGACCTGCCCGCACTGGCCGAGGCGGCGACCGTCGTGCACCGCGGCCCGATGGACGACGTCGACGCGACCTACCAGGCCGTCGCGGCGTGGATCGAGGCGCACGGGTACAAGCAGAACGGGTTCGCGCGGGAGGTGTACCTGCGCTACGGGGAGGGGGACCCGGCGGACTGGGTGACGGAGCTGCAGCTGGAGATCACCAAGCCGTAGTCGCCGCGGCGCGGCCGGATCAGCGGTCGTCCGAGTTGATGCGGCGGTGCAGCGACTCCATCCGCTCGTCCAGCTGCGCCGCGATCATCGCCGACGACATCAGCTCGTCCACGAAGTCCGCGGGCGGGCTGTCGTCGTACTTGTAGAAGAGCTTGTGCTCCAGGGTCGCCCAGAAGTCCATCGCGATGGTCCGCAGCTGCACCTCGACCTTCACGTGCTCGACCCGGTCCGACAGGAACACCGGGATCCGCACGATGAGGTGCAGGCTGCGGTACCCGTTCGGCTTCGGGTTCGCGATGTAGTCCTTGGTGTGCAGGATCTCCACGTCGTGCTGGCGCGCCAGCATCGCCGAGACGCGGTAGACGTCCGAGACGAACGGGCAGACGACGCGCACGCCCGCGATATCGTCGAGCACCGCGCCGATCGCGTCGAGGTCGAGTGGAAAACCCTTGCGGCGCAGCTTCTCCAGGATTCCCTCGGGCTTCTTCACCCGGTTGGTGATGTGCTCGATCGGGTCGTGCCGGTGGACCGAGTCGAACTCCTCGCTGAGGATGCGGAGCTTCGTCATGAGCTCCTCGATCGCGAACTTGTAGACGAGCAGGCGTCGTTCGAGGTCGCGCAGCAGGCTCAGGTCGTCGGCCAGGTCGGTCACCACACCAGGGTACTGATCACGCGGGACCGAACCGCGCCACGGCTTCGGCGGCGTAGCCGTAGAAGCCGGGAAGTCCACCCGTGTGGAGGAACACGACGGGCACGTCGCCCGACGCCGCGATCTCGCGGAACTTCACGGCCGCCTTGCCCGTGTAGACCGGGTCCAGCAGCACGCCCTCGGTCCGCGCGAACAGCTCCAGCACGTCCCACATCTGCGGCGTCGGCACGCCGTAGCCGTCACCGACGGTGTCGTCGGTGACGGTGACGTGCGCCAGTTCCGGCGCGGGCACGCCGAGCAGGGCGGCGGCGTCCGCGCACAGGACCTCCAGCGCCTGCCGCGCGTCCGCCGCGGTGTGGGAGACGCTGGCGGCGTGCACGCGGCCCGGCCAGCCCAGCAGTTCGGTGCCGAGCGCGATTCCCGCCGCCGTGGCACCGCTGCCGTCCGGCACGACGATCGTGGCCTCGCCGATGCCGCGATCGGTCAGCTGGCCGACGAGCTCTACCGCCGCCGCGACGTAGCCGAGGGTGCCCAGGCCGTTCGAGCCGCCGACGGGCAGCGTGACGGCGCCGGGGTGGTTGACCTCCTCGTACACGGCCGCGGTCTCGTCGGCGTCGGCGCAGATGTGCACGTTCGCACCGAACAGGTGGTCCAGGACGATGTTGCCGGACCGCTCGTACGCGTCGCCGGTCATCGGCACCTTGGCGGTCAGCACGAGCTCGCAGCGCAGGCCGAGCTTCGCGCACGCCGCCGCGGTCTGGCGGCCGTGGTTGGTCTGCAGCGCGCCGAAGGTGATGATCGTGTCCGCGCCCTGCGCCAGTGCCTGGCCGAGCAGGAACTCGAGCTTGCGCAGCTTGTTGCCGCCCGCGCCGAGGCCGTTGACGTCGTCGCGCTTGAGCAGGACCGGCGGGCCGCCGAGCGCGGCGGTGAGCCCCGGGGCGTCGTCGAGCGGGGTCGGCCAGCTGCCCAGGGCGACTCGGGGGAACGCGCTCAGGTCCATGGGGCGAGCTTAAACGCCTCGCCGGGGCCGGGTTCCCCGCCGATGCTGTGCAGGACGTGCGCGAGGACCTCGACACCGCGCACGACCCGCGGGCCGGGGCGGTTGAAGTACGACGGCCCGTCCAGCACCCACGTCTCGGGCAGCGGGTGGTCCGGCAGCTCGCGCAGCGTCCTGTCCGGCGGGAAGCCGCACGGCATCAGCAGCACGACGTCGGGACGGGCGTCGTGGACGGCCTGCCAGGTGGTCGGCCGGGTGTGCTCACCGGGGCGGGCGAGCAGCGGGACGCCGCCTGCCGCCGTGACCTGCTCGGGGACCCAGTGCCCCGCGGGCCACACCGGGTCGAGCCACTCGATCGCCGCGACCCGCGGCCGGGGCCGGTCCCCGACCTCGCGCGCCACGGCCCCGACGCGCTCGCGCAGCGCCGCGACCCGGTCGCGGGCGTCGACGCCGAGCACCGCGCCGACGGTCTCCAGGCAGCCGAGCACCTCGTCCAACGTGGACGGTTCGAGGCTCAGCACCGTCGGGCCGATGTCCATCACCCGCACGGTGTCGGTGACCGTGCGGTAGGAGATCGCGCAGACGTCGCACAGGTCCTGGGTGAGGATCACGTCGGGCGCGAGCTCCTCCAGGAGTGCCGTGTCGAGGCCGTAGATCGACGAGCCGTGGTGCACGGCCGCGTCGATCTCCCGGCTGCCCAGCGCGTCCTGGTCGACCAGCGTGCTCGTCACGACCGGCACGCGCGCGACCCCGGCCGGCCAGTCGCACTCGTGGGTGCGGCCCACGAGGTGGTCCAGCAGCCCCAGTTCGGCCACGACGTCGGTCGCGGCGGGCAGCAGCGAGACGATCCGCATCAGACTTCGCGGCCGAACTCGGCGTACCGCGTGGTACCGCTCTCGAGGGCCGCGACGGCCAGGGTGAGCCGCCGGTGCAGCGACGGGTAGATCCGCGGTGCCACCTCGTCGAGCGCCAGGTACACGACGCCCTCCAGTTCGGGATCGCACGCCACCGCGTCGTCCACGACGCCACCGTCGAACACGAACTGGTGGCAGTCGCGCCAGACCCCGTTGCGCGGCGTCCAGTCCACGACGAGCAACGGTCCGAGGTGGACGTTCAGACCGAGCTCCTCGCGGATCTCGCGCACCGCCGCCGCCTTCGGCGACTCGTCGTCCTCGGTCATGCCACCCGGGATGTCCAGCACCGGTTTGTAGGTGGGCACCACGAACAGCACGCGTCCGGTGGAGTCGCGGATCAGCGCGCCGCCCGCGGAGGTCTTGGCGGGGCGCCGCGACGCCACCCCCTGCTCGTGCTCGAGTTCGGCCGGGCCCTCGTCGAGGACGTCGGCGGCGAAGGCGGCGGGGTCTCCCGCGTGCTGTGCGGACACCTCTCGATGATCACACCACGGGGTGAAAACCGCACCGGCGACCTTGCCGTTCGGCGCAGGTGGGAGGCCGCCGGGCGATGATGGTCAGCAACCAAACGAATCGCTAGTACGCTCAGCGGTGTAACTCCGTGCGATCAATCGCCGATGTCCACGGCAACATCGGTGGAGGTGACGCCAATGGGGGCAACCGGTGCCGCCAAGCGCAGACACGACGGCAGATCGGCCCCGTGGTCGGTGGTCGGCCTGACGGTCGTGTTCGTCGTGGTGGCCCAGGTCCAGTTCGCCATCGCGGTCGCGGAGGAGGTCTGGTGGCCCGCCGCGCTCGGGGTGCTGCTGCTGGGCGCCGCGGTCGCGTTCGTGAAGACCGCCCGCAGGCTGCGCTGGGAGGACAGCGACTCCTACGAGGCCCCGCCCGAGGTGGCCCGCCCGCTTCCGGAGCACCACGAGGCGCACGTCGACGCCGACGGAAGCCTCGCCCGTGCGGTCGGCGAGGTCGTCCACGCGTCGAGGCGCTGGCGGGCCTGACCGGCTGACGTCGCGCAGGCCGGATCACGGGGTGGTCCGGCCTCTTCGCCGTCTCCGGATACTGGTGCGATGCCGACGCCCGCGCAGTGGCTCGAAGTCCGCGCCCACCTGCTGGCCCACCGCCACGCCCTCGCGGTCGAGGCGGCCGCGCTGTACCCGGACGTGCCGAAGGTGGCGGGGACGCCGCTGCTCACGGCGCCGCACTGGACGCCGCCCGCGCCGGTCCCGCTGGCCGGTCTCACGCTGGAGCTGCGGCCGTCGCCGGAGCTCCCGCGCAGCCGGAGCCCCCTGCTCCCCGACGGGTTCGGCAGCTACTCGGAGGCGGTGGCCGCGCTCGCCGCGCCGGCGGTGTTCCAGAACCGCGCGACCTACCGCCTGCTCGGGTTCACCGGCCGGCACCTCGCGTTCGGGCCCGGCACCTACTTCGACGGCATCGACGTCGGTGAGTCCTGCGCCCACGAGTACGCGGCCAGGTCGCTCGGACTCGTCGGCGCGCTGCCGCAGCGCACCGCGATCGGCGACCCGTGCGACCCCTCCCGCCGCCCCGTCAACGTCGCCGTCAGCACCCTCACCCTGCGGCACGACCCGGTCTCCGGCGAGGCCACCTTCTTCCTGCACTGGCGCGACCCGGAGCGCGTCGGGCACGCGGGCGGCCTGTACCAGGTGCTGCCCGTCGGGGTGTTCCAGGGAACGCAGGCCGGCGACTTCTCGTTGTGGCACTGCATGATCCGCGAGTTCGCCGAGGAACTGCTGGGTGCTGAGGAGATCCACGAACCCGACTACGGGAACTGGCCGTTCGCGGCGGAGCTGACCTCGGCGGCACGCGTGCACCACCTGGGCATGGGCGTCGACCCGCTGACGTTCGCCACCGACCTGCTGACCGTGGCGGTGATCGACGCGCCGCGGTTCGACGCGCTGTTCGGCGATCTGGTCTCGCACAACGACGAGGGCCGCGTGCTGCGCGGACTTCCCTTCACCGCCGGGAACGTCGAGCGGTTCGCGCACCACGAACCGACCCAGGCCGCCGGTGCCGCGCTGCTGTCGCTGGCCTGGCAGCACCGGGACGTGCTGCTCACGGCCTGAACGGGTTCGGCAGGTACGCCCACGCCGTCGTCGCGGGGTCCAGCCGCATCAAGGTGAGCGGCTTCGCCGGCAGCGGGTCGTGCAGCAACGCGTGCCGGTCGGGCGTGTCCGGAACGGTCTGGGCCACGACGTCCCACAGCTCGGCGTCCGGTGCGTCCAGGGCGCCGACCAGACCGGCCATCGCGGTCGCGAAGAACGTCGCGAACATCTTGGCGCGCAACGCCTCCGGGCTCGCGTGCAGGCGTGCCGGCAGGCCGGCGCGCGGGCTGACCCTGATGTCGGCGAGGTCGCGGTAGAGCACCCGGCTCGGCCTGCCGTCCACCAGGCCCACCACCAGGTTCTGCTCGTGGGCCTCCAGCGCCACGCCGCGGGCGAGCAGGGTCATCAGCGGTGGCACGGTCAGCTCCGCGAACTCCCGCAGCCACGCCACCGGGTCGGCGGGCGGCGTGAGGCTCAGCGCGGCCAGCGGCACCAGCGTCTCGCCTTCGCGCGGAACGGGTTTGTCGCGCAGCACGACCCCGAGCCGCCGGTCC
>NZ_JBHXCW010000029.1:0-52201 GCF_042725365.1 Lentzea sp. NPDC060358
GGACAGGACTCAGCGCCGGTCGTCGCGCTCGACCTCGACGCGTTCCCTGCGGACCTCGCCCTTGATGTCGCGCTGCTCGGTGACGGCGTCCTTCTCCAGCCGGACCCGCTCCGAGGCCTCGGTGCGCTTGCGCACCACCGGTTCCTCGCGGTGCAGCGTCATCTCGGCCTGCTCGTCGGTGAAGGCCTCGCCGGTGCGGCCCGCGTCGCCCTCCACGGGCTCGCGGACCACCCGGACCTCCTCGTGCGTCACGGGCACGGTGATGGTGCGCTGCTCCGTGACCGTGTGCTTGACCAGGCGCACGCGGCCCGCCTCGACCTTGCGGGTCTCGACGTCGAGCTTCTCCTCGGAGAGCGTGACCTCGGCGACGTCGTCCGCGCCGCGCCGGTCCCGCTCGTTCCTGCCGCGCCAGTCGGTGGAGTGCTCGCCCGCGCCCTCGAGCCGGTCGTGCTCACCGGTCTTGGCCTGCGGGATCAGCCCGTAGTGCGCGTACAGCGCGTCCTGCTCCTCGTCGGTCATGTGGTCTTCGGCGGTGTGCATGCTCGGCGAGTCCTTCACCTGCTGCTTCGAGACGGGCACGGTGATCGCGCCGCCCGCCACGCGGCCCTGCTGGATCGGGACGAAGCTCTCCTTCGTGCCGAACAGGCCGGTGTGGACCTCGGCCCACATCGGCCTGCCCGTGCCGTCCTCGAGCCACACCCGCTTGACGGACCCGATCTTCTCGCCCCTGTTGTCGATCACGTCGCAGTCGTACAGAGCCTCAACGTGCGTCTGATCGATCATCGCGCTGTTCCTCCCGCGGTCGGCTTGTCGGCTTGCACGTGCGAAGTACCCCTCGGGGGAGGGGTGCTCGCCGGTGCGCACCGACCGGGTGACCGCACACGCGGGGCGGTTCAGCCTTCCGAGTTAGCTAGTCGCACACGGCCCCGCGGGACGCCGAGCCGACCAGCTTGGCGTACTTGGCGAGCACGCCGCGCTCGTAGCGGGGCGGCAGCGGCGACCAGCCCTCGCGGCGGCTCTCCAGGTCGGCCTCGACGTCGAGGGTGCCGTCGGCGACGTTGAGCGTGATCCGGTCGCCGTCGCGCACGAACGCGATCGGGCCGCCGTCCACGGCCTCCGGCGCCACGTGCCCGACGCACAGCCCCGTCGTGCCGCCGGAGAACCGGCCGTCGGTGAGCAGCAGGACGTCCTTGCCCAGGCCCGCGCCCTTGATGGCCGCGGTGATGGCGAGCATCTCGCGCATGCCGGGCCCGCCCTTGGGGCCCTCGTAGCGGATCACCACGACGTCGCCCGCGGTGATCGTGCCGTCCTCCAGCGCGTCCATCGCGGCCCGCTCGCGGTCGAACACGCGCGCGGTGCCGGTGAAGACGTCCGAGTCGAAGCCCGCGGACTTCACCACGGCGCCCTCCGGGGCGAGCGAGCCCTTGAGGATCGTGATGCCGCCGGTGTGGTGGATGGGCTTGTCCAGTGCGCGCAGCACCAGGCCGTCGGGGTCGGGCGGGGCGATGTCGGCGAGGTTCTCCGCGACCGTGCGGCCGGTGACCGTGAGGCAGTCGCCGTGCAGCAGGCCGGCGTCCAGCAGGGCCTTCATCACCACGGGCACGCCGCCGATGCGGTCGACGTCGGTCATGACGTGGCGGCCGAACGGCTTCACGTCGGCCAGGTGCGGCACGCGCGCGCCGATGCGGCTGAAGTCGTCCAGCGACAGCTCGACGCCGGCCTCGTGCGCGATGGCGAGCAGGTGCAGCACGGCGTTGGTGGAGCCGCCGAAGGCCATGACGACCGCGATCGCGTTCTCGAACGCCTCGCGCGTCATGATCTGCCGCGCGGTGATGCCCCTGCGCAGCATCTCGACGACGGCCTGGCCGGACCGGCGCGCGAACCCGTCGCGGCGGCGGTCGGTGGCCGGGGGAGCGGCGCTGCCGGGCAGCGACATGCCCAGGGCCTCGGCCGCGCTGGCCATGGTGTTCGCCGTGTACATGCCGCCGCACGCGCCCTCGCCGGGGCAGATGGCGCGTTCGATCAGGTCGACGTCCTCGCGGCTCATCAGGCCGCGCGCGCAGGCCCCGACGGCCTCGAACGCGTCGATGATCGTGACCTCCTTCTCCGTGCCGTCGGAGAGGGTGACGCGGCCGGGCAGGATCGAGCCCGCGTAGAGGAACACGCTGGCCAGGTCGAGCCGCGCCGCCGCCATCAGCATGCCGGGCAGCGACTTGTCGCAGCCCGCGAGCAGCACCGACCCGTCGAGGCGCTCGGCCTGCATCACCGTCTCGACGCTGTCGGCGATCACCTCGCGCGACACCAGCGAGAAGTGCATGCCTTCGTGGCCCATGGAGATGCCGTCGGACACGGAGATGGTGCCGAACTCGAGCGGGTACCCGCCCGCCGCGTGCACGCCGTCCTTGGACGCCTTCGCGAGGCGGTCCAGGGACAGGTTGCACGGCGTGATCTCGTTCCAGGACGAGGCGACGCCGATCTGCGGCTTCTCCCAGTCCTCGTCCCCCATGCCGACGGCCCGGAGCATTCCGCGCGCGGCGGTGCGCTCCAGGCCGTCGGTCACGTCGCGGCTGCGTGGCTTCACGTCCGGTGTCTCGGTCATGCGGGCACGCTAGTCGCTCTCAGGCGGGGTTCGCCGCGTGAGTCAGCGTCTCCCAGGCGATGAACAGGTTGTCCGTCCCCTGTGGACGCTGCGACTCGGTGTAGCGCTGGGTGTTCGTCATCGCGATCCCCAGCCGGGTGTTCAGGGCGTTGAAGCTCACCTCGGACGTCGGCCCGAGCTCGCGGGAGAACGAGCCCCCGCAGAACCACGACGGCACCGGCTCGCCGTTCTGGTACTTGGTGTGCAGGCCCCAGGCGTGGCGCATCCGGTCCTTGATCTCGCCCCAGAGGTCCTGGCCCTGGTGCCGCGCGGTCTCGGCGACGTGCGAGGCGGCGGAGAGCCCGTAGGCGGTGTGCGCGAAGTCGCGGCACGTCTCCTGGGCGAGCCCGTCGACGAACGTGGACTGGTTGTGCCAATAGGAGACGATCTCGTCCCGGGTGTCGATGCCGCTGCCGGGAGGCGTCCTCGGCAGAGCGCCGTCGGTGGTGAGGTAGATGAACGCCTGGATCCGCGTGCGGAAGATGCCGACGGCCTTGTCGTAGGCCGCGCGGTCCTCCAGGAACACCGCGATGCCGATCGAGGCCTCCATCATGCTGAGTTCCCAGTTGCCGTTGGTGTTGGCGCGGCCGTTCTGGACCTCGGGCAGGTAGACGTCGCGCAACATGGTGGCGAACCGGCCGCTGTTCGGCCAGGTCCCGTAGACGTGCTTGATGATCTCCGCGGCCTTGGGCCAGCTGCTGGCCGACCACGCGGTCTGCAGCGGAGCGTTGGAGTTGGTGTGGTCGCGGATGGTGGCGGACCAGGCGTCCATGATCTGGATCGCCTTGGTGGCGTACCGGGCGTCGCGGGTGACGTACCAGGCGAGCGACAGCGTGTAGGCCGCGATGGCGTCCTCCCGCTCGTCGGTGCACCCGAGGTTGGGGTTGGAGTAGGAACCGCACTCGACGACGGCACGGGGCTTCGGCGTGCGGTTCAGGTCGGCGTACTTCGAGCCCATCATGGCGTTGTAGGCGGACGTCCACGGCTGGGCGCCCGCCTGGACCTTGGCGCGCACGAAGTCGAGCTGGGCACGGGAGACCACGACTCCCGGGTGGGCGAACGTCGCCGGCGCCGCCGTGGCGGACTGGCCGGTGACCGGGGCGATCAGGGATGCGATCAGTGCGATCAGCACCGCGCAGGAACGGGTGACCATGCCGCCAGTGTTGGTGGTCTATACCTTTGACGTCAAAGATTCCGGAACAACGTTCACGGTGGTGAACCGGTTCACGTGGGTGAACGCAGAAACCCAAGCCGGACAACGAAAAGCGGTGCGCGACCGGGTCGGCCGCGCACCGCCTCGGCACCGTCCTCAGCCCACGTTGTAACAGACGCCGGCCACCTTGTTCCAGGTCTCGAAGGTGGGGAACACCGGCAGCGGGAAGCCCGCCCTGCGCGTGATCGGGCCGTACCGGCCGTCCTGCGAGACTCCGCGGCGGGCCTGCTCGCGCCTCACGGCCGCTTCGGTCCTCGACCCGAACTCGCCGTCCTCGCTGAGGGCCTCACCCCTGCAGCTGTTCAGACCCACCTGGATCACCCGGACCGCGTCACCGACGTTGCCCCTGCCCAGGTCGCAGTTGATGTTCCCGGTCGCCCACCCGATCGACGGGACCCGCAGGTACCCCTCGTTCACCGTGTAGGTAGTGAAGCTGTTGCAGGACGGCGCGGCCTGCGCGACGCCCGGCGCCGCCAGCGGGACGAGCGCCGCGGCGAACAGAAGTGCCATGACTGCTGAAATTCGACGGATCATCCGGATCTCCCCTGTTGGACTCCCAGTGCGGCGCCGTGGGCGGGGCGCGGCGTTCCACCCCGGGCCGGCCCGCCCCGTTCGGTCGGCAGCCGCACGGACAGAGTGCGCCGACGGCATGGCACGAATGCGTCGAAATCGTTGAACCGCCTGGTCAGAAGCGATATGCAGGAAGCGGGAAGCCGTGGGGGAGCGGCTGAGGGGGTTTGTCGTGCCGGTCGAACTCGTGGTGCTGGGGGACGTCGGAGTCCGGGTCGGAGACCGCCGGGTGGACGTCGGGCACCTGCGGCAGAGGTGTGTGTTCGCCGTGCTGGCGGTCGAGGCCAACCGGGTCGTCACGGTGGACCGGTTGCTGGAGCGGGCGTGGCCGGGGGATCCGCCGCTGCGGCACCGGGCCGTGCTGCGGACGTACCTGTCCCGGTTGCGGTCGCTGCTGGTTCCCGAGGGGGTGCAGATCCAGCGCCGCCCCACCGGCTACGTCCTGCTCGCCGATCCCGGCGTCGTGGACCTGCACCGGTTCCGCCGGCTGGTCGCGCAGGCCGCGCCCGCCGGGGACGAGCACGCCCTGGAGCTCCTGGACCAAGCCCTGCGGCTGTGGCGCGGAGAGCCGTTCGCGGGCTTGGACACCCCGTGGCTGGCGGCCGTGCGCACCGCGCTGGAGAGGGAACGGGCAGCCGCCCGGCTCGACCGCGTCGACGTGGCGCTGCGCCGGGGCCGCCACGCCGAGGTGCTGCCCGGCCTGGTCGCGCTGGCGGAGCGGGACGAACTGGACGAACGCGTCTGCGGTCAGCTCGTGCTCGCCCTGCACCGCGCCGGGCGGACGGCCGACGCGCTGGCCCGCTACCGGCAGCTGCGCGCGCGACTGGTCGAGCAGCTGGGCGCCGAGCCGTGCGCGGCACTGCAGGAGCTGCACCAGCGCGTTCTCGCCGGGGATCCCGGTCTCGCCGTGCGCGCGGGAGCGAGGGGACCGGTGCCCCGGCAGCTGCCCGCGCCGCCGCGGTGGTTCACCGGCCGCGACGCCGAACTGGCCCGCCTGGACCGGGCGCTCGGGACGCCGGCGGGGACCGCCCTGGTGATCTCGTCGATCGGCGGGTCGGGCGGGATCGGCAAGACGTGGCTCGCCCTGGCGTGGGCGCACCGGCACGTCGCGGAGTTCCCCGACGGACAGCTGTTCGCAGACCTGCACGGGTTCAGCCCCGCGGACGAGCCCGTGCCCGCGGAGGCGGCGCTGCGGTTCTTCCTCGAGTCGCTGGGCGTGGAGCCCGATCGCGTCCCGGCTGACGCCGGCGCCATGGCCGCGCTGTACCGGAGCCTGGTCGCGGACCGCCGGATGCTGGTGCTGCTGGACAACGCCGCCTCCGCCGAGCAGGTCGTCCCGCTGCTGCCCGGCAGCCCTTCCTGCACCGTCGTGGTGACCGGCCGGACGAAGCCCGCTTCCCTGATCGACCGCCACGGTGCCCGGCACCTGACCCTGGACGTGCTCGACCGCACGCAGGCGCGGGCACTTCTCGCCGCACGCCTGGGAACGGCGCGCGTCGCCGCCGAGCCCGGCGCCGTCGACGAGGTGGTCGACCTGTGCGGCGGCCACCCGCTCGCCCTGTCGATCACCGCCCGCAACGCCGCCGCCCAGCCGGCCGCACCCCTGGCCGAGGTCGCCGACGAGCTGCGCGTGCTGGGGCTGGAGGTGCTCGACCACGACGACCCCGCGTCCAGCCTGCCGGCCGTGCTGTCGTGGTCCCTGCGCCTGCTCACCGGCGAGCAGCGGACCGTGTTCGGCCTGCTGGGCCTCGCCCCGGGCCCGGTCGTGGGGGTGCCCGCCGCGGCCGTTCTCACCGGCCTGCCCCCGGCCCGCGCCCGCGCGGCCCTGCGAGCGCTGGAAGAGGCGTCCCTGCTCGAACGGCGGTCAGGCGGGCGGTACGCGATGCACGACCTGATCCGCGCCTTCGCCGCCACCGCCCAGGACCTGTCCGACGACGAGCGCACCGCGGCGTTGACCAGGGTGACGGACTTCTACCTGCACACCGCGCACTCGGCCGACCGCCTCCTGGAACCCCACCGCCCGCTCGTGCGCCCCGGCTCGCCGGCCGCGGGCGTGCACCCGCACCCGCTGCCCGACGCCCTCTCCGCCACCGCCTGGCTGGAAGCCGAACACCCCACCCTGCTGGCCGCCCAGCGCGCCGCCGCCTCCCTCGGCCGCCACCACGTCGTCTGGCACCTCGCCTGGGCGCTCGACACCTTCCACTACCGGCGGGGGCACTGGCGCGACGAGCTCACCACCTGGCAGGCCGCGCTGGACGCCACCGACCACCTGCCCGACCCCGCCATGCGCAGCCGTGCCCACCGGAGCCTCGGCTACGCCTGCTCCCGGCTGGGGCTGCACGAGAGGTCCGTCGAACACCTCGAACTGGCGCTCGACCTGGCTCTGCGCCACCGCGACCCCGCCGAGCAGGCGCACACCCACCAGGTCCTGGCCTTCGTGTGGGACCTGCGCGGCGACGACCCGCGCACCCTGCACCACGCCCGGTGCGCGATCGAGCTCTACCGGGTGCTGGACAACCCCGTGTGGGAAGCGGACGCGCTCAACGTCGTGGGCTGGTGCCTTGCGCGCACGGGCGATCTCGACGCCGCCCGCGACCACTGCCGCGCCGCCCTCGGCCTGCACCGGTCCCACGACAACGCCGGGGGCGAGGCGGACACCCTGGACAGCCTCGGCCTGATCGCCCACCGCTCCGGCGAACACCGGCTGGCGCTTGACCACTACGACGAGGCGCTGGCCCGGTACCGGGCCCACGGCCGCCTCTCCGCCATCGCGAGCACCCTCGACAACATGGCCCACCCCCACGTCGCACTGGGGCAGCGGGGCCGGGCCCGGGAGGCGTGGGTGGAGGCGCTGGAGCTCTTCCGCGAACTGGGCCGTGACGACGACGCCACGCGGGTGCGGCGGGAGCTCGCCGCCCTCGGGCCTTCGTCCGCCGAACCGCCATCGGGTTGAGGGACAACGAGAAACCCCCGGTGCGCGGGAGGTGCACCGGGGGTTTCCCGCCCTGCGACAGGCAGGAGGGGTCAGGGCGTCACTCGCGGCACTTCTTGCCGGAGTTGACGCAGTTGACCAGGCGGTTCATGATCTTCTGCGACATCACGTTGGCGAAGTCGTCGTGGTCGGAGAACGGGTTGTGCTCCTCCTCCGGGAACGCGTCGACCGCGTACCGGCCGGCCTTCTGCACGTCCAGCGGGATGTTGTAGGTCAGCGAGATGCGCAGCTGGGGAACGGCCTTGAAGCCCTGCTGGCACTTGCCGTTGGCGTCCGGGTAGACGATGTGCTCGCGGTGCTTCTCGGAGTCGATGTTCTTGCCGTCCCAGCAGCTCGGGAAGTCGTGGATGCGCTTGACCTTCGAGCCCTGCGGGCAGATCGGGTACTTGTTGATCAGGACCTTGTCCTCGAAGCCCGTGCAGGTCCACGAGTCCTTGGCGTTCTTGGTGCCGTTGGTCGAGACCTTCGCGTCGCCGTACAGCACGCGCAGGAACTTCGGCATCGCGACGACCTTGCCGGTGGGGGAGCCGCGGAAGGTCAGGTCGACGACGGCGGGGCGCTGGATCTCGCCCTCGTTGCCCGGGAGCTCGTTGTCGGCGTTCTCCTCGGCGTTGTTCTGGTTCTTCTTGTTCTCGACGCCCTCGGCCTGCGCGGCGTCGCTGTTCTCGCCGCCGTTGTCGAGGCCCTGCTCACCGGTGGCCTGGTCCTTCACGGCGCACGCGGCGGCCGGGTTCAGGTCGGGGGCCTGCTGGCCCTGGCGGCTGAACGCCAGCATCATGCGGTTCAGGATGGCCGCGCGCTTCTCGCGCGTCGGGCCGACGATCACGTTGTCGCGGTCCTGGGCCTTGGTCGTCTCGACCTTCTTCTCGGCCTCTTCGGTGACCTTCTCGATGTTCTCGAGCTCGCGGTCGATCTCGGCCTGGGCGGCGTCCGGTACGTTCTCCGGCAGCAGCGAGGCGACGTCGGGGCACTCGAGGCGGGCCGCGGCCTTGGCGGCCTTGTCCTTGTCCTGCTGCGCCTTGTCGTCCTTCTTCGGCGGCGCCTGCTCGCCCTGCTCCTGACCCTCGCCGGCCTCCTCGCCCTCCTCCTCGCCGTCGTTGATGCGCACGACGGGCCAGAAGTAGGTGGACTTGTCGCCGTTGCGGCAGGTCGTGCCGGCCGCGGCGAGCGACTTGTTGTTGGAGTCCGCGTTCGTGGAGAGGTTGCCGACGTAGTCGTGCAGGTGCTGGGCGCCGTTGCGGACGCCGGGCTGCGCGATGAAGTTGTCCGGGTTGAAGTGCCCGTTCTCGTTGCGACCGCAGTTCACCGTGAACGTGCCCGTGGTCGCGTCGTTCTCGGCTTGGGGCTTCTTGACGTTCGGCTTCACCTTGGTGATGTCGACGAACAGGCTCTTGTCCGCTCCGTCGGCGAGCGCGGCGCCATCAGAAGAACTGATGGCCACCACCGCGGCACCGCCAGCGACCACGGCCATCGCGGCCGCGGCGGCCGTGAGCCAGATCGTGGATTTCCTCCGGTGAATAGCCATGTGCCACCTCGTAGTAGTCCGATAAAACGGCATGCTGAAGAAGACGGCGATGAGCCGCTATTTCTCGGTTGGAGCAGTGTGATGCGGTTTTTCAGTACGAACGAGATTTCCGCCGGGTCTTGTGCTTCTGCCGGGAGATGAGTCTCATCCCCACCAGGGCGAGCGCGAGCACCGCGATGGCGCCGAAGAAGACGCCGTTGTTCTCGCCGAACACGCCTTGCTCGGCGGTGCGGGTGAACCTGGTGCCGTCCGGCACCGTCGGGATGACGCCGTCGGTCGGGTTCGTCGACGCGTCCGCCGCCTGGTCGTCGCCCTGGTCCGCCGGCGCCGCGTCGTTGGTCGTGCCGGTGGGCGGCGCGAGCGGCTGCGGCGACTCCAGTGAGGCGAAGTCGACCTTGCCGGTGTCCTCGAGCACCTTCATGTGGTCGAAGACGGTGATCATCGCCTGGGTGGAGAGGATGCGGACGAGCTCGTTCTTGGTGCCCGCCCGGATCTGCGACGCGTAGGCGTAGACCTTGCCGTGCGCCGCGCGGAGCCGGTTGGCGAAGACGGCGTCGAACTCGTCGCCGGTCGCCGCGTCCATCTCGGCGAGCCAGCCCTTCTGCTCGTCGGAGGCCTCGGTGGGCAGCACGTGACCGAGCAGTACGCCCGCGCGGTTCACGACGTTGTCCAGCAGCGTGTGGCCCTCGATGAGGTGCTTGCAGGCCTCCTGGATCTTGGGCTGGTCGGCCCTCTTGGCCTGACCCTTCTCCCCGGCGGGTTTCTCCCACAGCCCGGCCTGCTTGACCCGGTTCATGAAGTCCCGGTCGGCGGGGCCGAGCGGGCCCCACTGCGTCTGCACGACCTCGTCGCCCGTTCCGCCACTTCCGGGCGGCGGGGTCGAGACGGGGGTCGAGGGGGTGCTCGGCTGCCCGATCGCGTCCCCGGTGCTGAGCAGCACGGCCAGCGCACAGCCGGCCAGCGCGACCATCAGTCGCGCCGGCTTCGCCAAGTCCATGGGGAGTCGCACGAACGGGAGTACGGCCCGCACTGCGACACCGCCTCAGTTCGAGACGTCGCCGTTATCGAACCGTTATCAAAACCCGCGCAACCCGGAGAGGAATGCACGACATAGGGTCCTGGTCATGAGCAAGCGTTTTGTGGCGTTGGGGGACTCGTTCACCGAAGGAGTGGGCGACGACGACGCCAGTCGTCCGAACGGTGTGCGCGGGTGGGCCGACCGGGTCGCCGACGTCCTGGGCGCGGCCGACCCCGAGTTCGCCTACGCCAACCTCGCGGTGCGCGGCCGGTTGCTGCCGCAGATTCTCGGCGAACAGGTGGAGCGCGCGCTCGGGATGCGGCCCGACCTCGTCTCGCTCTACGCGGGCGGGAACGACCTCATGCGGCCCAAGGTGGACATCGACGCCCTCATGCGCGCGTACCGCGCGGCCGTGGAGCTGTTCGTGAAGTCCGGGGCGCGGGTCGTCCTCTTCACGGGCGTCGACGGCGCGGACGACCCCGTGTTCCGCAGGATGCGCGGCCGGGTGGCCATCTACAACGAGCACGTGCGCTCGATCGCGGCCGAGTTCTCGTGCGTGCTCGTCGACATGTGGAACATGCGTCAGCTGCGCGACCGTCGCATGTGGTCGGCCGACCGGCTGCACCTCAACTCCCTCGGGCACACCGAGGTCGCCATCTCCGTGCTCGACGGGCTCGGCGTCTCGCACGCGCTGACGCGCGCGGTGCTGGGCATCGCCCCGTCGGTCGACCCGCGCGTCCAGCGCGCGGAGAACTGGAAGTGGGCGCGCGAGCACGTCGTGCCGTGGGTGCTGCGGCGGGTGCGGGGCGAGTCGTCCGGCGACGTGATCCGGCCGCGCCGCCCGGAGCTGCTGCCGCCCTCCTGAGTAGAACGTGTTCCTCAGGTCGACCCTGGTTAACGAGGCAACTCCCGTTCGGTGACGGTTTTCGCGCGGATTCTTTGCAGATAGAACGTGTTCTGGAAAACAGGTCGGCCAGGTGGGTGAAAACGCAGGTCGCGGGCCCGGACTGGATTGATGCAGTGCCCTAGCGTCCGTTCGCATGCATCGCAGGACGGCGCTGATCCCGGTGGTGGTGATCTGCGCGTTGCTCGCGGGCTGCGGAAGCAGGCTCACCGACGAGCAACGCGCCGCACTCGTCGTGCCCAGGGGCGGTGGAACGGGCACCGAACAGGGCGTGGCGCAGGAGGAGGACGCCGCCGCGTCCGGCACGGACGGCACCGGCGGCCAGACCGGCGCGAACAACCCGCAGCAGGCCGACCAGAAGCCGAACCCGCCCGGCAGCCTCGCGGGCGCGTGCCAGGGCACCGGGGGCGCCACGGACAAGGGCGTCACCGCGGGCGAGATCACGATCGCCAACATCTCCGACATCAGCGGGCCGGTGCCCGGCATCTTCCAGTCGGCGCAGCAGGCCACCAAGGCGTTCGTCGAGTACTTCAACGCCACCCAGGGCTCGATCTGCGGGCGCAAGCTCAAGCTCGTCTCGTTCGACTCGCGCACCGACAGCGGCGGCGACCAGCAGGCCACCTCGCAGGCCTGCGACCAGGCCTTCGCGCTCGTCGGGTCGATGTCGGCGTTCGACCAGGGCGGCGGACCGGCGGCGGCCGGCTGCGGCATTCCCGACCTGCGGGCCTCGACGGTCACCGCGCAACGGCAGCGCACCGCGAACAGCTTCGGCGTCGCGTCCAACGTCGTGAACCTGGTGTCATCGGCGGGCCCGGACCTGGTCAAGTCGAGCTTCCCCGGCGCGGCCGGCGCCGCCGCGTACCTCTACCTCAACGCGGACGCCAGCGCGCAGAACGCCAAGAGCATGCAGAAGGCGGCGGAGGCGCGCGGCATCAAGTTCGTCTACACGCAGGCCATCGACATCACCGACGTCAACTACGCGCCGTACGTGGCGAAGCTCAAGGAGACCGGCACCAAGATCGTCTACTGGATCGGGTCGGGCCAGTACGCGGTGCGGTTGCAGCAGGCGATGCGACAGCAGGGGTTCACGCCGGAGGCGTTCGTCACCGACCCCAGCGCCTACGACCCGCAGTACCTCAAGCAGGGCGGCTCGGCGGTCGACGGCACGGTCGTCTACACCAACGGCGCGCTGTTCGAGGAGAACAACGCGCAGGTGGCGCTCTACAAGCAGTGGCTGGGCCGGGTGGCGCCGGGCGCCGCGCCCTCGTACTTCGGCATGTTCGCCTGGGCCGCCGCACGGCTGTTCGTCCAGACCGCGGCCAAGATCGGGCCGCAGCTCACGCGCAAGGCGATGGTCGACGCGATCCGCGGCGTGCACGACTTCACCGCCGAGGGGATGGTCGCGCCGCAGGACGTGGGCGGCAAGCGGACCTCCGCCTGCATGACCCTGGTGCGGCTCAAGGGCGGCACGTGGTCGCGGCTCGCGCCCGCGTCCGGGTACTCGTGCGGGTCGCTGATCGACACCGGGGTGGGCGGATGACCGCGCTCCTGGCCTACACCATCTTCGGCCTCGTCACCGGCGGCGCGTACGCCGTGGTCGCGGGCGGGCTCGTGCTCACCTACAGCACCTCCAAGGTGTTCAACGTCGGCCACGGCGCCATCGGCATGGTCATGGCGTTCCTCTACTGGGAGCTCGCCGAGAACCGCGGCCTGCCCCAGTGGCTCGCGCTGCTGCTCGTGGTCGGCGTGGGCGCACCGCTGTTCGGGCTGCTGGTCGAGCGGTTCGTGATGCGCCGGCTCGCGGGCGCGCCGGTCGGCATCACGCTCGTCGCGGGCGTGGGCGTGCTGGTCGGGCTGATCGGGGTGGCGCAGGTGATCTGGCCGCCGCAGGCCCGTCCGGTGCGGCCGTTCCTCGACGAGCTGGGCATCCACATCGGACAGTCGTTCGTCAGCGGGCACGACCTGGTGACGCTCGCGTGCGCGGTGCTGGTCGCGGGCGGGCTGTACGTGCTGCTGAACCGCACGCGCACCGGCCTCGCGATGCGGGCGTGCGTCGACGCGCCGGAACTGGCGTCGCTCTACGGCACGCGGCCGCACCGGTTGTCGGCGCTGAGCTGGGCGATCGGGTCGGCGCTCGCGGCGCTGGGCGGGATCCTGCTGACGCCGGTGGTGCAGCTCGACTACGTGACGATGACGCTGCTGGTGATCACGGCGTACACGGCGGCACTGGTCGGGCAGCTGCGGAGTCTGCCGTGGACGTTCGCGGGCGCGCTCGGGCTCGGGCTGCTGCAGTCCTACGCCGTGGCGTACCTGCCGTCGTCGCCGGGCTGGATCGCGTTCCGCGCGGCGATCCCGGCGCTGCTGCTGTTCGTCGTGCTGCTCGCGATGCCGCAGTCGCCGCTGCGGATCGGCGGTGTGCGGGGATCTCGCGGCGTGGCGGTGCCGAACGCGCTGACGACCGGGGTCGGCGCGGGGGTGTTCGTCGGCGTCGTCGTGGTGCTGGCGCTGCTGGTCGACGCCGTGGTGGCCGGGCAGCTCGCGCTGGGGCTGGTGTTCGGGATCGTGCTGCTGTCGATGGTGCTGCTCACCGGGTACGGCGGGGTGGTGTCGCTCGGGCAGTTCACGTTCGTCGGCGTGGGCGCGGTGACGGTGGCGCGGCTGGGTTCGGCGTCACCGCTGACGCTGCTGGCCGGCGCGCTGGTGGCCGCGGCGGTCGGCGCGCTCATCGCGCTGACGGTGCTGCGGGTCAGCGGGCTGTACCTGGCGCTCGCGACGCTGGGGTTCGCGCAGCTGATGGACAAGCTGGTGCTGCAGTCGCCGATCGCGTTCGGGGTGCGGGGGAGCCTGCAGGTGCCGAAGCTGGCCGGGTCGGCGACGGGACAGCTGCTGCTGGTGGCCGGGGTGTTCGTGCTCGTGGGCGCCGGTGTGCTCGCGATCCGGCGCGGGCGGCTGGGGCGCAAGATGATCGCCGTCAAGGACAGCTCCGCCGCGTGCGCGACGCTCGGCGTGAACGTGCGCTGGATCCGGGTGGGCGTGTTCGCGCTGTCGGCCGGGATCGCGGGTCTCGCGGGCGGGCTCTTCGCGCAGCTGCGGGAGACCGTGGCGGCGAGCGACTTCCAGCTGTTCAACAACCTGCCGCTGCTGCTGTTCGCGGTGATCGCCGGGGTGACGTCGGTGTCCGGCGCGCTGCTCGGCGGCATGCTGCTGATGCTGCTCCCCGTGCTGCAGAGCGGTTTCCCGGCGTTCGCGGGCGTGGCGGTCGTGCTGCTCGGCGTCGCCGCGGCCGGACTGTCGCGCGACCCCAACGGCCTGGTCAGCTGGTTCTTCCGGGCCTGGTCCTGGCGGCGCGCATGAGCACGGTGCGGGTGGAGGGCGTGACGGTCCGCTTCGGCGAGGTGACCGCGGTCGACGACGTGACCCTGACCGTCGACCCCGGCGTCACCGGGCTGATCGGCCCGAACGGCGCGGGTAAGACGACGTTGTTCGACGTGGTCAGCGGGCTGCGCAAGCCGTCGGCGGGCCGGGTGCTGCTCGACGGCGAGGACATCACCGCGAAGGGACCGCACCAGCGCTCCAGGATGGGCGTGGCGCGCACGTTCCAGCGGCTCGAGGTCTTCGGGTCCCTGACCGTCTGGGAGAACGTCGTGGTGGCGCTGGAGAGCCGCCGCCGCTCACCCCGCCTCGCCGACGGCCTGCTGGAGCGGGTCGGCATCGCGGAGTTCGGCCCGAACCAGGCCGACACCGTCCCGACCGGCGCCGCCCGGTTGCTCGAACTGGCCCGCGCGCTCGCCACCGAGCCGAGCCTGCTGCTGCTCGACGAACCGTCGTCCGGCCTCGACCGCGCCGAGACCGACGCGTTCGGCGAGCTGCTGCGGGAGCTGAGCGGGGAGGGCCGCTCGGTCGTCCTGGTCGAGCACGACATGGACCTCGTGATGGGCTACTGCGACACCGTGCACGTGCTCACCCTCGGGCGGCTGCTGGTGTCCGGCACCCCGGACGTCGTCCGCGCCCACGAGGGAGTCCGGGAGGCGTACCTCGGATGATCGACCTGGTGGACGTCCACGCCGGCTACGGCCGCATCGAGGTGCTGCGCGGTGTCTCGCTGACCGTGCCGCGCGGCTCGGTCACGGCCTTGCTGGGCCCGAACGGCGCGGGCAAGTCGACGCTGGTCAAGGTCCTGAGTGGACAGCTGCGCGCCTCCAGCGGGCACGTGCACCTCGGCGGGGTGCACGTCAACGACGCCGCGCCCGACGAGCTGGCGCGGGCCGGCCTGTGCACGATCCCGGAGGGCCGGGCGATCTTCCCGAACCTCACCGTCGCGGAGAACCTGCGGCTGATGCGCGGCGACCCCGCCGTGGTCTACGCGCGGTTCCCGAAGCTCGAGGCGCGGCAGAAGCAGCTCGCGGGCTCGATGTCCGGCGGCGAGCAGCAGATGCTCGCGTTTTCCCGCGCGCTGATCACCGACCCGGCCGTGCTGGTGATCGACGAGCTGTCCATGGGGCTCGCGCCGGTGATCGTCTCCGAGCTCTACGAGGTCGTGGGGGAGCTGGCGTCCTCCGGCGTCACGATGCTGATCGTCGAGCAGTTCGCCGAGACCGCCTCCGCCGTGGCCGACCAGGTCGTCGTGATGGCGCACGGCGAGATCTCGGCGGACTCCGACCTCGCCACCGTCTACTTCGGAGGGGCGTCATGAGGTACGCGCTCGTTCTCCTGCTGGTCCTGCTGTTCCCGGCACCGGCGCACGCCGCCGACATCGGCGGGTTCACGCTCTCGGCCGAGGCCACCCCGATCTCGGTGCTGCTGACCACCGACCTGCTGCCCGTGCCCGCGGAACCGCAGGGCGAGGTGCACCTCTCCTACACGCGGACCGAGCTCGGCGCCGGTCCGATCGGACGGTCGGTCGCGAGCTCGCTGTGGCCGGGCGCCGCCGTCGGCACCGGTCTGCCGCAGCTCCTGGGCTTCGCGTACCCGGTCCAGGTGAACGCGGCGCACCCCGGCGGCCCGGCCGACGAGGCGAAGTCGGGCATGAAGGCCTCCGCCGGCGCGGCGAAGGCCGAGTCGTTCGCGGGCGCCAAGCAGGAGGTGCCGTTCGTGCTGACCGCCGAGGGGCTCGCCTCCTCGAGCGTGAGCACGGTGTCCGCGACCGAGGCGCGGTCCACGGCCGTGTCGTCCGCGCAGACGATCTCGCTGCTGTCCGGCCTCGTCGTGCTGTCCGGTGTGAAGTTCGAGTCGGTCGCGGTGAGCGACGGCAGCAAGGGCAGCGGCACCAGCACGTTCGCCCTGGCCGAGGTGACCGTGCTGGGCCAGAGGTTCCCGGTGCCCTCACCCGCGGCGCCGCCGGAGGGCCTGCTGAAGGCGTTGGCACCGCTGGGCGTCACGCTCACCTGGCCGTCGGCCGCCACCAGGATCGAGGGTGCGCAGGCGACCTCCGTCAGCAGCGGGCTCAGGCTCACCGTCGACGTGACCGTGCTGCGCACGAGGCTGGGGCTCGGCGGAATCCTCGACGGCATCCTCACCCCGTTGCTGCCCGAGGAACTCGCGCCGCTGCTCAACCCCTTGCGCAAGCTCGAGGTCGTCGTCGGTGACACCGAGGCCGTGGCCAACGCCTCCGCCTCCGCCGCCCTGCCGCCGCCCGAGGTGCCGGCGCCCGTCGCCCCGGTGGCGCCACCGGACTCGTCGTCCTCCGGTGGCGACGTCCCCGCCACGTCGCCCGTCGCCGGCTCCACCCCGCCGAAGTCCATCGTGACCCCGGTGGCGAACGCACGGGCCCGTACGGGGTCGTTGCTCGACTTCCCCGGCGTACCGGCGTTGCTGGTGGTCGCGGGCCTCGGCGTCGCCACCGCCGCGGCGTTCGGCATGAAGTCGTTCGGGACCTTCCTGCTGGGCGGCGCTCCCTGTCCCTCCGGGCACCCGACCGGTGTCCCCGACCTGCGGGTGGGGCCATGACCCTCCAGGACCGTCGGCGCGCGCGGATGCGCAGCGGACTCGGGCTCGTCGGCACGGCGCTGATGACGGCGGGCATCGCGGCGATCCTCTTCGCCTGGTGGGGCGTCGCGCACACCGGGTACACCTTCGAGCAGATCCCGTACGTGGTCTCGGGCGGGATGCTCGGGCTCGGGCTGATCGGAATCGGAGGGTTCCTCTACTTCGGTTCCTGGCTGACCAAGCTCGTCGAGGAACAGCGGCAGACGACGTATGCTCTGCTGCAGCTGCTGGAGGACAGGGCGGCGGACCGGGTGGACCAGCTCGAGGGCCGCAACGCGTAACCGGTTCCGCGCACCTCGGCGACTTCCGCCGGTGACGCACCGCCCACCATTCCAAGTGGACCGAGTGTGAGAGCGTTCTCGCACAACGGGGTGACGCGCCCGGACGATGTCCGGTTCCTCCCCTTGAACGAGTGGTTTAGACCAGTTAACGTGCACCCCGTCACGTACCCCCTGCACGTGAACGGAGTGCAATGAAGAAGTTCCGCTGGCAGTTCCTGGCCGCGGCTGTCGCGATGGCGACCGTGGTCGGAGGTGTTCTCGCCGCTCCCGCGAGCGGCGCGACCGGTGTGACGGCGGCGTTCACCAAGACGTCGGACTGGGGCAGCGGCTACGAGGCCAAGTACACCATCTCCAACACCGGTGGTTCCGCCCTCTCGTCGTGGACCGTCGAGTTCACGCTCCCGGGCGGACAGTCCATCGCGTCGTTGTGGGACGGCAGCTACGCCGCGAACGGGCAGAACATCACTGTCCGCAACACCTGGAACGGCACGGTGCCCGTGGGCGGTTCGGTGAGCTTCGGCTTCACCGTGCGCGGCTCGGGCGGCAGCCCGTCCAACTGCAAGATCAACGGTGGCTCGTGCGACGGCGGCTCCGGGCCGACGACGACCACGACGACCACCACCACGACCACGACGACGACCAACCCGACGGTGCCCGGCACCGGTCGTGGCGCGCCGTACCTGTACCTGGGCTGGGGCAACCCGCAGAGCGCGACCCAGGTCATGAGCGCCACCGGCGTCAAGTGGTTCACGCTGGCCTTCGTCCTCTCCGGCGGCGGCTGCTCCCCCTCGTGGGACAGCGCGCGTCCGCTGACGGGCGGCGTCGACCAGCAGACGATCAACGCCATCCGCGCGGCCGGCGGCGACGTCGTGCCGTCGTTCGGTGGCTGGAGCGGCAACAAGCTGGGCCCGAACTGCTCGACGCCGGAGGCTTTGGCCGGCGCCTACCAGCAGGTCATCAACGCCTACGGGCTCAAGGCGATCGACATCGACATCGAGAACTCCGACGAGTTCGAGAACACGACGGTCCAGGACCGGATCCTGACCGCGCTGAAGATCGTCAAGGAGAAGAACCCGGGCATCCAGACGATCGTCACGTTCGGCACCGGCACCACCGGCCCGAACTTCTACGGCGCCCGTCTGGTCGACCAGGCCAAGGCCCTGAACGCGAACATCGACGTGTTCACGATCATGCCGTTCGACTTCGGCAGCTCGAACATCCGCACCGACACCATCGGCGCGGCCACCGGGCTCAAGAACAAGCTGAAGTCGACCTTCGGCTGGAGCGACGCCGAGGCGTTCAAGCACGTCGGCATCTCCGGCATGAACGGCCTGTCGGACCAGCGCGAGCTGACCACCGTCGACGACTGGACCGCGATCCGCGACTGGTCGAAGTCGAACGGCCTCGGACGACTGGCCTTCTGGTCGGTCAACCGCGACCGCGGCGGCTGCGACGGCCAGGTCTCCGCGGGCTGCTCCGGCATCGGGCAGGCCGAGCTGGCGTTCTCGAAGATCACCGCCGGCTTCTGATCGTCCCGCCGCACCACCCCTGAGCCGTCAGCGCCATTTATCCGGTGGCGCTGACGGCTTACCCTTGTGCCATGCGACGACGACATTGATCTTCCACTGATCTCTCCCGGACCGCGACGGCGTGGGCGTGGTGCTCGCACCTCGTCCCGATCTACGCGCTGTACGCGCTGCTCTTCGCCGACAGCGGGCTGTCGGACGCCCAGATCTCGGTGCTGCTCGCCGTCTGGTCGCTCACCGCGGTCGTCTTCGAGGTGCCCTCCGGCGCGGTCGCCGACCGGTTCTCGCGGCGGAGCTGCCTGGTCGCCTCCGGCGTGCTGCAGGCGCTCGGGTACGCGGCCTGGGTCGTGTTCCCGTCGTTCTGGGGCTTCGCCGCGGGCTTCGTCCTCTGGGGACTGGGCGGCACGCTGCAGTCCGGCGCGTTCGAGGCCCTGCTCTACGACGGCCTGGCGGCCAACGGCGACGAGGACCTCTACGGACGCCTGAACGCGCGTGTCGACACGATCGAGCTGATCGCGCAGGTGCCGGTCGCCGTGATCGCCACCGCGCTGTTCTCGCTCGGCGGCTACCAGCTGGCCGGCTGGCTCTCCGTGGCGACGTGCCTGGTGTCGTCGGTGGTCGCGCTGCGGTTCTCCGAACCACCGCGCGGGTCCGATGAGGACGACGAACCGGGCTATTTCGCGACGCTGCTGACGGGTCTGCGTGAGACCGTGCCGGTCAGACGCGCCGTGCTCGCCGTGGCGCTGGTGTACGCGATCGACGCCTTCGAGGAGTACTTCACGCTCCTGGCCCAGGACTGGCACGTGCCCACGGTGTGGGTGCCGCTCGCGACGATCGGCGTGCCGTTGACGGGCGCCGCGGGTGCGTCGCTCGCGGGCCGGCTGCCGTTGCGCGGCTGGGTGCTGTTCGCGTCCGGGCTGGTGCTGATCGCCGCGGCCGTGCTGGCCGTGCCGGTCGCGATCGTCCTGCTGGGACTGTTCTACGGCCTCTACCGGTTCGTGCTGGTGCACGTGGAGACCGAGCTGCAGCACCGGATCGAGTCGGACGCGCGGGCGACCGTCACCTCCGTCGCGGCGATCGGGTCGGAGTTCGTGGCGTTCGCGATCTACGGCCTGTGGGTGTTCGGCGCCGCGTCCGCGATCGGGGTGCTGGTCCTGGTGGTGGCGGTGGTGATCCGGCGCCGTCAGTGAGGCAGCGGGCGGCGCGGCCGCCGCTCGTCGGTGCTCTCGCGGTACTCCTCGATCGCGAGGGCGACGTCGAACGCCGTCCGCGTGCCCTCCAGCGCCGGCAGGTAGTGCACGCCGCGGGCCAGCGTGTCGAGGTCCACGGTGAAGTACACGCCCATCAACGGGTTCACGAACAGCTCGCTGCCCTCGGTGCGGCTGGTGAACCGCACGTCGCCGAACTCGCCGCGCAACGACGCCGCGATCTGCCCGTTGACGATGCTGGGCGACAACGGCGTCGCGTCCTGCGCCTGCTGGACGGCCGCGGTGTAGGCGCGGGCCTCGTGGCTGTCCGACGGGATCGACAGCGCGCCGAGGTAGCCGCCCTGCCGGTCGAGCGCGGCGAGGTTCTCCAGCACGTGCGCGTGGCACACGCCGTGGTGGGCGTCGATGCCGAAGCCGAGGCTCACGACGAGCTTCTCGACGCCGTCGATCCCGGCGACCGCGGCCAGGCTCGTCATGTCCTCGGCCGGTGTGCCGAGGTGCTGCTCGTCGCCGCGCAGCAGGATGTCCGTGCCGCCGTCGACCAGCACGATCGCGTCGACGCCGAGCCTGCGGACGAGGGTGCGGTAGGCGGCGCGCAACGGCCGCACGCCCGCTTTCGGGAACGCGTGGACGGTGTCGCCGAGGAACCGCGCGAGCTCGCGTTCGGGGAAGTAGGCGTCGTCGCCGGCGGTGTCCGGTCCGACGGCGGCCAGCCCCGGCTCCACCCACGCGTCGAGGTCGAGGCGGCCGAGGTCGCTGAAGCTCAGGCTCGCGTAGCAGACGCGCTTGCCCTGGGCGCGCAGCGCGATTCCGAGCGGGAGACCCGCGAACACGTCGAAGCCGCCGCCCGCCCCGGCGATCAGGACGGTGCGCGCGGGGTGGAGCCGCGTGAAGAGCGGCGGCTGGGCCAGGCTGAACACACCCGCGACAGTAACTCCCCGGTACCGCCGTGGCCGGACAGTGGGGCGGCTCGTGCGACCCGGCCTGTTCCATCGAGGCGGGCGTAACGCCAGGATGTTCCGAACAGATCAAACTGCACAAGCCGGACATCCGCGGAGGCCGCCGTGCTCGTCGTCCAGATCTTCCTGCCGCTGGCGCTGGCCCTGGTGATGTTCGGCCTCGGCTTGACGCTCACCACGGGCGACTTCGCCAGGGTCGCGAAGTACCCGAAGGCGGCCGTGATCGCCCTGGTCTGCCAGGTGGTCGTGCTGCCCGCGATCTGCCTCGGGCTCGTGCTCGCGTTCGGGCTCCGAGGGGTGCTGGCGGTCGGCATGATGCTGCTGGTCGCCTCGCCGGGCGGCACGTCGGCGAACCTCTTCAGCCACCTCGCGGGCGGGGACGTGGCGCTCAACATCACGCTCACCGCGATCAACTCGGTGCTGGCGGTGTTCACGCTGCCGCTCGTGGTGGGCCTGAGCATGGCGCACTTCATGGCGGACGACGCCGAGGTCGGGTTGCAGCCGGCGAAGTTCGTGCAGGTGTTCGCGATCGTGCTGGTGCCGGTGGCGATCGGCATGCTCGTGCGCCGCAGGTTCGAGGCGTGGGCGCTGCGGATGAACGACCCGGTGCGCATCGCGTCGGTCGTGGTGCTGGTGCTCGTCATCGTCGCCGCGATCGCGCAGGCCCACCAGCAGCTCGTGGACAACATCGCGACGCTCGGGCCGGTGGCGCTGCTGCTCAGCGTCCTCAGCCTGCTGATCGGCTACTACGTGCCCAGGGCGTTCAAGGTCGAACGCGGCCAGGCCGTCGCCAGCGCCATGGAGATCGGCATCCACAACGCGACCATCGCGATCACGCTGGCGCTGACGGTGCTGAACGACGAGACGATGGCGATCCCGCCCGCGGTCTACGGCGTGCTGATGTACCTCCCGGCCGCGATCGCGGCAAGGTTGTTGTCCCGCACCAAAGCGGTGGCCTGAGGCGGCTGCGGCGGCCGGCGTTCACCGCGGCCTGACCTGACGCCTGTTAGACAGTGGGCCCATGTTCCCGTTGTTGCGGACCGCCGTCCGCGTCGAACCGTTGCGGGGAGAGGGCCTCACCAACGTCCTGCACCTGGTGACACTGGCCGACGGGCGCAGGGCCGTGCTCCGGCAGCCGAAGGTGGCGCGGGACCTGCCGAAGTTCGTGGTGCCCGGCGCGCCGGAGGTGCTCGCCCACAACGGACGCGGCGACGTGCTCGTCGAGTACGTCGAGGGCAGGACGCTCGCCGAGGCCCTGCCGGTGCCCGACGAGGTCTGGCGGGCGATCGGCCTGGCGTTCCGCCGGATCCACCGCGTCGGCCTGCTGCACAACGACGTGAACCTCCACAACATCATCGTGGGGGAGGGGCGGGCGACGCTCATCGACTGGGACAACCCCGGCCAGGGCAACCCGCTCGACGAGCTCGCCGCCTTCGAGGAACACCTCTACCTGCACGGAACCGCGCTGCCGCAAGCGTTCTGGACCGGGTACGGCCACACGCCCGACCCGGCCCTGTTGCGCGTGCACCGGATCGCGGGCTGCATCGGCTGGCTCGCGAGCGACGACTGGCGCGAGTGGGAGCGCGACCGCACGCTCCGGCCGGAGCAGCTGGACCGGGTCCGCCACTGGCGGCGGCTGCTCGGCCGGTGGCTCGCCGAGCAGTTCCGCACCGACTTCTCAGCGGCTGAGGTCGCGGTACCTCAGCACGGACAGCGGCCAGAAGACCGCCACGAACACCGCCGGCCACAGCACCGCCAGTAGCAGCGAGTGCTGCGCGGCCCACGAGTCGCCGCCGACGCCGGGGTTGCCGAAGAGCTCCCGCGCCGCCGCCACCGTCGCCGACAGCGGGTTCCACTCCGCGACGACCCGCAGCCAGCCCGGCATCAGTTCCGGCGAGACGAACGTGTTCGCGAACATCGTCAGCGGGAACAGGACCATCCACGACGCCTGCGCGGCCTCCGGCTTCACCAGCAGGCCGACGTAGATGCCGACCCACACCAGCGCGAACCGCAGCCAGAGCAGCAGCGCGAACGCCACCATCGCGTTCGGCAGCCCGTCGTGGAACGACCAGCCGATCACCAGCCCGCACAGGGCGAGCACCAGCAGTTCGAGCGACGAGTTCACCAGGTCCGCGATGCTGCGCCCGGCCACCACGCCCGTCTGCGACATCGGCGACGCGCGGAACCGGTCCGTGACGCCCCGGTCGGCGTCCATCGACACCATCAGCAGCGTGGAGCCGACCCCGAACGCGATGGTCTGGCCGAACATGCCCGGCAGCAGGAACTCGATGTAATCGCCGCCGCCGAAGACGTTCATCGCGCTGCCGAAGACCAGCCCGAAGATCAGCACCGAGATGACCGGGTAGGCGAGGTTCGCGACCACCCTCACCGGTTCGCGCACCCAGTGGACCAGGTCGCGCTTCGCCACGACCCACGTGTCGACCGCCGCGTACCTCATGCCCGCACCCCCGCCCGGTGTCCCGTGATCGCCAGGAAGACCTCGTCGAGGGTCGGCCGCCGCAGTGCGATGTCCTCGGCCTCCACCCCCTGCGCGGCGAGCGCCGACGCGACCCGCGTCAGCGCCGCCACCCGGTCGGCCACCGCCGCGCTCACCCGGAACCCGTCCGGGTCCACCTCGGCGTCCGGCCCGAGCACGGCGCTCGCCACCGGCAGCTCCTCGGCGGTGCGGACCACGACCTCGATCCGGTCGCCGCCGAGCGTCGACTTCAGCTCCTCGGGCGCGCCCTGCGCCACCACCCGGCCGGTGTCGAGCACGACGACCTGGTCCGCGAGCTGGTCGGCCTCGTCGAGGTACTGCGTGGTGAGCAGGACCGTCGTCCCCTCCGCGACGACCCGCCGGACCTCGCGCCACACCTCGCCGCGGTTGCGCGGGTCGAGACCGGTCGTCGGCTCGTCGAGGAACAGCACCGACGGCCGCGTGATGAAGCTCGACGCGAGGTCCAGGCGCCGCCGCATGCCGCCCGAGTACTGCTTGACGCGCCGGTTCGCCGCGTCGGCCAGCCCGAACTGCTCGAGCAGCTCGCCCGCCCGCGCGGCCGCCTCGCGCCGGGACAGGTGGTAGAGCCGCCCCCACATCACCAGGTTCTCCCGGCCGGTCAGCACGTCGTCGACCGTGGACTGCTGGCCGTTCAGCGCCACCTGGCGGCGCACGGCCGGCGCCTCGCGCGCCACGTCGTGGCCCGCCACCTCGGCCCGGCCGCCGTCCAGGCGCAGCAGCGTGGCCAGGATGCGTACCGCCGTCGTCTTGCCGGCGCCGTTCGGGCCGAGCAGCCCGCACACCGTTGCGGCGGGCACCGCCAGGTCGAACCCGTCGAGCGCCCAGTCGTCCCCGAACCTCTTGCGCAGGCCTTCCGCGACCACCGCGTGTCCCACGATCCACCCCCACGAATCAACTGCGTACAAAGTAAGCTGGATGTACTAAGTACACGGTTCTAGGATTCACGGCAAGGAGCGTGGGGAAGAGGGAGTTGGGTGAAGAGCGACCGTGACCGCAGCGTGCGCCTGTTGTGGGAGCCGCCGGCCGAGCCGACCAGGGGACCGAAGGCCGCGCTGAGCCAGGCGCGGGTGGTCGAGGCGGCCATCGAGGTGGCCGACGCCGAGGGGGTCGACGCGCTCACCATGCGCCGGGTCGCCGAGACGCTCGGCAGCACGGCGATGTCGCTCTACCGGCACGTGCCGGGCAAGTCCGAGCTGCTGGACCTCATGGTCGACGCGGTGTGGGGCGAGACCGAGCCCGCCCCGGAGGGCCCGTGGTGCGAGGGGCTCGAGTTCTTCGCGCGGCAGATGTGGGCGATGTACCGCGCGCACCCGTGGATGCTGCAGCTGACGACCTCGCGCCGGATGCCGGGCCCGCAGGCCATGACGCGGCAGGACGCCGCCTACGCCGTGGTGTCGGAGCTGGGGCTCGCGCCGGAGGAGATCGTCTCCGTCGTGACGACGGTCAGCCAGTTCGTCGTCGGCGTCGGCAGGACGATGGCCGACCGCGTGCAGGCCGAGCGCGACACCGGCGTCTCCGACGAGGACTGGTGGAACGGCAGGGAGGAGCTGTGGGAGCACTTCACGCCCGAGCGGCTGCCGATGACGACGCACATCTGGAACTCGGGCGGCTTCCACCGGCCGCTGGACGAGTTCGAGTTCGGTCTGGCACGCGTCCTGGACGGCTTGCGGGCGTTCGTCGAATCCGCCGAACGGCCCCCAGTTCGTCGATCTACGTGTCTGTAGCCGTTCACGACGCCTTGAGTCGTCCGATCAGGTGAAAAGAGCAGCTCAGGCCTGGCTGGAACCGTAGTTGCGCGGTCACGTAATGCCATTGTTATGCGATATCAGAATGAACTCGTTCGCGGGCTGAACCAACCACTCCTATCTGCCCGTTTTCCTTGTGACACCGTTTCGCCGCGGGGGCAAATCGGGACGACGAGGAGGTCGTATGACAGCTGGCGCGCACGACGCGGTCACCCTTGGCTGCTACGCGCTCGGCGTTCTGGACGCGCACGAGAGTTTTGGTGTGGAGCAGCACCTGATGGACTGCCAGGCCTGCCGTGTGCAGGTGGCGGACTTCCGGCGGATCCGCACAGCGCTCGACGAGGTGCCACGCGAGGCATTCCTGCACGAGCTCGAGGACGACCTGCCCAAGCCGTCGGACCTGGTGCTGCAGCGCACGCTGCGGCAGATCAGGCAGGAGTCGGCCATCCCGCAGCCGCGGGTGGCCGATGCTCCGAGCCCGAGAGCCAGTCCGCGGCCGGTGGAGGAGCTCCCCGAGCCGTTGCACGCCAAGCCCCGGCGCTGGCCGGGCTATCTCGCCGCCGCTGCCGTGGCAGCGGTGGTCGCGTTCGGGGGCGCCGCGGTGCTGATGCAGAACGAGGCACCGGGCTCGAACATCGCCGCGACTCGCACGGGCGAGGCGACGGCGGGCGGGATCAGGATGGTGGCGGAGATCGCGCCCTCATCGCAGGACCGCTACCTCGTGACGGCGAACATCGACGGACTGCCCGCCGCGCAGAAGTGCCGGCTGGTCGTGGTCGGTGCGGACGGCACGAAGACCGAGGCGTTCGCCTGGACCACGACCGAGAAGCAGCGGCTCGAGGGTTCGAAGGTGCGGGGCATGGTCAGCGTGCCGCCGGACCAGGTGAAGTCGATCTCGGTGGAGACCGCGGACGGCAAGTCGTTCGTGGTGGCGAACCTGTAAGAGCGGAAACACGCGAAGGGCCCGGATTCAGACGAATCCGGGCCCTTCGAAGTTGCATTGACGTGATTTAAACGGCCTGCAAAGTCAGCCATGCGCCGACGACGATCACCATCGCGGCCGTGCCGACGGGTGCGTAATGCGAGAGGGCGCGGGTGGCACGCCCGTCCAGGATTTTCTCGACGCGTTCCCTGGCCTTCACGAGCAGCAGTCCGACGGCGGTGAGCGTGCCCGCCATGCCGATTCCGTAGCCGAGGACCAGCAAGACGCCGAACCAGGTGCGGCCGAGCGCCATCGCGCCGAGCAGGACGACGAGCGCGGACGGCGACGGGACGAGTCCGTTGGCCGCGCCCATGCCGATCAGGCTCGCGCGGCTGTACCCGTGCCCATGTCCGTGGCCATGCCCATGACCGTGTCCGTGGCCATGACCGTGCCCGGTTGCCGCTCCCGCTCCGACGAGGACCGGTGAGCGGGTCGTCGTGAGGGCCGAACGCAGCAGCATCACGCCGATGGCCGCGATCAGCACCCCGCTGACCAGCCCGAGCCAGCGCAGCACCTCCTCGCCGGCCAGCGCGGACGACGCGCTGATGACCAGGCCGAGGACCAGCACACCGCCGGTGTGCGTGGCGGTGACCGAGGCGCCGACGACGAACGCGTCCCTCGGCGTGCCCTGGCGGCCGGCGAGGTAGGCGGCGATGAGCGTCTTGCCGTGCCCCGGCAGGGCCGCGTGCGAGGCGCCGAGGGCCAGGGACAGCAGCAGGGCGAGGAACCCGAGCCACGGCGTCAGGTCGTCGCTGCCGAGGATGTCGTTGAGCCTGGCCGCCGTGACGCTGAACGACTGGACGGGGGAGCCGGAGGCCTGCTTCGGCTCGGACCCGCTGCCCGGTTCGGCGGTGAACGCGACGGACCGGACGTCCATCGGGGTGCTGAGCAGGTCCTCCGGGTACGCGCGCAGCTCGTCGCTGACGCTCTCGGTCGCCACCTTCGAGCCGGTGAGCCGGATCCCGGTGCCGGCGGCGGTGATCTCGCGCCAGCCCACCCGGTCGGTGTTCGACTCGTCGCGGAACTCGAGCCGGGCCGCCCGGCCGAGGTCGATCTTCGCGGTGAACTCGCAGACCAGCCTGGTGGTGCTGAGCTCGGCCTGGCCGAGCGGGTGCTCCTTGACGGAGCTCGACAGCGTCCAGGAGATCTGCCGACCGTCGACCGTGGACCGGTCGGTGCGGGAGACCTCGTCGCACCACTGCCGCGCGTCCCGGGTCTTCAGGTTCTCCTGCAGCGTCGGGATCTCCGCCACGTCGACCACCGACCGCAGGTCCACGCGGTCCGGGTGCAGGTGCAGCCCGTGGTAGTGGTTGACGCTGAAGTTGCCCAGCGGGTGGGCGGACGCCTCGCCGTTGACGAAGAAGATGCCGGCGACCAGCAACGCCAGCACCAGGACGGGTCGCACCACCCAGCTGGACAGGCTCACCTGTCGCCTCGGAGCTCCGCGAGCTTGCGGCCCGCCTTCAGCGCTTGCAGCGGGGAGAAGTTGGCGTTGAGCCGCAACGCCTGCACGAGCGCCTCCTGGGCCTCGCCGACCCGGCCGAGCGCGGCGAGGATCATGCCGCGGTGGTAGGAGAACGTGGCGTTCTGCCAGCCCAGCGCCGCCGCCCGGTCCGCGTAGCCCAGCGCCTCCGCGTCGCGGCCGCTCATGTGCAGCGCCCACGCCATCGCGTCGGCCACGAACACGCTCTGCCGCCTGCTCCACTCGGTCTCCGCGTGCCGCAGCGCCTGCGCGCCGTCACCGCGGTCGGCGGCGAACAGCGCCGCCGCCAGGTCGTCGAAGGCGCCCTGCGACTCCATCAGCCGCTGCTGCTCGGTGAGCACCTCGTACTGCTTCGCGGCCTCGCCGGCCTTTCCACCGGCCTCCAGCAGCTCCGCGTACTCCTGCAGGTACTGCGGCAGGGGAGCGCGCGCGGTCAGTCTGCGGTAGTCCTCCAGGGCGGCGGGGACGTCACCCCGTGCCGCCGCGACCTTGGCCATGCCTTGAGTGAGAGTCATGTCGTCTCCTCTCGCCGCCAGTCCCTGCTCGTAGTGCTGCGCGGCTTCGTCGAGCCGGTTGTGGTCGAACGCGAGTTCGCCCAGCCGGTAGCGGCAGAACGCGATGTCCTCGGGCGTCGCGGCGGCGGTCAGCGCGCGCTGCATCGCGGCGCGGGCGCCCTCGACGTCGCCGTGGAGCTCCAGGTGGAAGGAAGCACGGGCGAAGGACGCCGTGTTGGGCTTGAGGTCCAGCATCCGCTGCACCGCGGCCTCGGCGCCCGCGTCGTCACCGAGCTGCGTCAGGGCGTCCGCCAGCACGCCGTGGGCCTCCGCGGACGACGGCAGCGCGGCGATCGCCTTCCCGGCCCACTCACGGGCCGCGGCGAAGTCGTGGCGGGCGTTCGCGAGCGTGCCGAAACCGATGGCGGCCGCGCCCGTGCCGCCCGCGTTCTTCAACGCGCCCTCAGCCTTGGCGTAGTAGGCCGGATCCGCCGTGACGCGCGCCAGTTCCACGTAGGACGTGCCCAGCTGCGCCCAGGACGAGGTGTCCCCGGGAACGGCGTGCAGCCGTTGCTGGAGCTGGTGCACGACGCGGTGCATCTGGTTCTGCTGCGCCACGGCCGGAACAGGGGGCTCGCCCCCGGCCCTGCTGTCGGCAGGACCGGAGGCGGCTAGGTAGGCGAGCGCCGCGGTGACCAGGAGACCCACCGCGACCGCTTGCCGTTGTTGGTACCTCACTTCGAGTGCGACCCGTACTTGCGGATCGAGGCCTGGCGCTTGCGCCACAGGAAGAAGCCGATGCCGAACACGGCGGCCGAGCCGACCGCGGTGGTCATCGCCATCGGGTCCAGGTTGCCGATCTTGCCGACCGGGTTGACCGCGACCTCGGCCGTGTTGCCGTTCGTGTTGACGGCCGTGCCGTTGCGGGGCAGGCCCACGTACGGGAAGTTCGCCTCGAACGGCTGGTCGTTCGCGTCGACCTTGTCACCGGTGGCCAGCGCCTCGACGATCTTGCCGGACGCCGCCGCGCCCTCCATCGCCTGCACGGCGATGTCCACCACGTCGTCGGCGAGGCGACGGCCGTTCGGGAAGCCCTGCGTGTCGCCCGCGAGCAGGCCCAGGCGGTTCGGGTTGGCGTTCGGGTCGATCATCATGTTCAGCCGCAGCATCTCCGAGGGCCGGAACTTGTTCTTGTCGGCGTCGGCGTTGTTGATCTGCGAGTTCAGGTCCGCGTCGATCTGCGCGCCGAGCTTCTTCGTGATGCCCGTCAGGAAGATCTCCGCCAGGTCGTCGCGCTGGCCCTGCGGCGCCGGGATCTTGTAGATCGCCTCGACGAGCTTCGGCAGCTCCGGGTTCACGACCCGGTCGACGAGCTCCTTCACACCGGCGTCCTGGTCGGGGCGCAGGCCGTTGAACGCGTCCTTGAGGCCCGCGGGCGCCACGACCTCGTTGACGAGCGGGTTGCCCAGGCGCGAGACCTGCACGAAGTCGCCGACCGCCTCCGCCTTGCCCGGCGAGAGCTTCATCGTGCGGCGCTGCGTGGTGCTCCAGACGCCGATGTTCGGGTTGCGGTGCATGTCGTTCTTCAACGCCAGTGCGTGCTTGGGCAGCTGGACCGCGATGGTGTTGACGTTGTAGCCGCGCAGCGTGTCCTGGCCGACCTCGCTCAGGTTGCCGCCGTAGAGCAGGTCGAACACCCGCAGGTCGGCGAAGAACGAGTCCTCCGACGGGCCCACGTAGACCTTGCCGCCACCGGGGATCTGCACGGTCGCCTGGTCGCGCAGCTTCTTGAAGTCCGGCATCGACGCCGGCCCGTTCGGCGACGGCGCGGCCTGGGCGTTGTTGACGAGCTTGACCTTCTGGCCGTTCTCGTAGATCGCCTCGAGGTCGTAGCGCTGGCGGAACAGCAGGTTCTCGTCGTCGAGCGAGTCCACGACGCCGTTGGCGTAGAGGAACGTGGTGTTCTTGCGCCGGTCGTCGTTGCGGAACGTGAACCGCAGCGTGATGTCGGGCTTCGCGTCACCGTCGTTGTCGACGTTGAAGTCGTACTGCGCGTCCTCGGCCCACGGGAAGAAGTTCGGGCCGCCGTTCGGCTCCTGGAAACCCGACCAGTTGCCGACCAGCGTGACGGTGTCCTTGTGGTCCGGGCTCACGAAGGCGTAGAGGTCCGTGTTGTCCACGGCCGGGTCACCGGCGATGAGCGGGGCCTCGCGGTGTGACGACGCGGTGGCGCTGGTGCCCCCGAACATCGCGGCGTTGAGCAGTGTCGCGCCCACCAGTGCGGCGGCAGCCACCTGGCCGCGGCGACCGCCGAGGACGTGCGGTGATGACATGTCTGGTCTGCCTTTCAAGGGGTTCAGGCGCTGTGCATGAGGAGCGACGGTTCGCTCGAATGACTGGAGTGGCTCGCGTGGTCTGTCGTCCACCTCGCCTGGGTGAAGTCGCGGATGCCCTCGACCAGCCGGTCGACGTCGTGCTCGGGCCGCACCACCAGGCGCGCGAACCGGCTGCTCATGCCGAGCTTGTTGCCGCACTCGCGGATGAAGACCTGGTGCCGGGACAGCAGGTGGTCGCGCAGCTCGCGCCCGTCCATCCCGTTGCCGAGCTTGACCAGCAGGAAGTTGGCCTGCGACGAGTACACGGTGAGGTCGGGGACGCGGGAGAGCTCCACGCCCATCCGGTAGCGGTCGCGGGAGAGCAGCCGCAGGCTCTCCGCGTACTCGGCCTCGTGCTCGGCCAGCATGAACACGACGGTCTCGGCGAGGGAGTTGAGGTTCCACTTCGGCAGCGTCTTGCGCATCTTGCCGGCGAGACCGGGGTTCGCGACCAGGTAGCCGAACCGGATGCCGTGCAGGCCGAAGTTCTTGCCGAGGCTCTTCAGCACGACCACGTTGGGCCGGATGGACGCCTCCGCCGCCACCGACGGCACCCGCTCCACCTCGACGAAGTCGATGAACGACTCGTCGATCACGATCAGGTCGAGGTCGGCGAGCTCGTCCATGAACCGGACGATCTCCCGGCGCGGCAGGTACCCGCCGTCGGGGTTGTTCGGGTTGCAGATGACCGCGACCCGGCTGCCGCGCGTGCGGATGAACTTGATGTACTCGTCGACGTCGAGCTCGAAGTTGGTGCTCTCCTGCAGCAGGAACATGTCGACGCGCTTGTTGCTCTCCATCGGCTGGTCGGTCCAGCGTCCGAAGGTCGGGATCGGGATCGCGACGCTCTCGTGGATCCACAGGTGGTCCATCCACGTGATGAGCTCGGTGCTGCCGTTCGACATCGCGATCGTCGCCGGGTTGAGCCCCAGCACCGCGCTGAGCTGCGCGGCGATCTTCGACGAGTCGCTCGGGTAGAACTTCAGCACCGCCTCGAGGTTCTTCGACAGCTCGTCGAACATCTCCGGGGTCGGGAAGTACGGGTTGCAGGGGATGCAGAAGTCGACGAGCTCGCCGGCGCCGGTCCTCGACAGCTCGAAATAGGACGGGCTGTGCGCGGTCTCCTGGAAAAGACCCGAGTCCACACCATGGCGCACGCGATCACTCCGTCCCTCGGTCCGATTCCGACACCGGGGCATACGTGCCGGTGTTCATCCCGGTTCACGGGTCAGTTTCGGGAAGGTCTCGACCGGGTCACGGGCGCAACCTCGCCCGCCGCCGCTGCTCGGCGGGGTCGCGCGGCATCTTCCGGTCCACTGTGGACGGATCAAACCGCCTGATCCGGAGGTTCGGTCGGGCACGCACGTGCCCGGGTACCCGCCTCGGGGCGCACTCGGGTGCGTGACGTTCGCCAACCGGCGCTCCCGGTGAGGTCGTTTGGGTCGGCCCCGGCTCCCTCGCAGGTCAGCGCGTCGCGATGAGGCCACGGAGGGTCTCCGGGAGGCGGAACGGCGTGCCGTCCGGCGCGGAAACGGATCCCGTGACGGACGTCCTGCGAAAAATTGTCGGTCCAGGCGGATACCCTGCTCGCAGTCCGCACACGATCCAGGGAGCAGTACCCGTGACCGCAGAGACCCTGTACGGGGCCGACGACCTTACGCACCTCGAAGGTCTGGAGGCCGTCCGCAAGCGGCCCGGCATGTACATCGGGTCGACCGACAGCCGGGGCATCAACCACCTCTTCAGCGAGATCGTCGACAACTCGACCGACGAGGGCGTGGCGGGCCACGCCACCAAGATCGTCGTCACCCTGCACGCCGACGGCAGCGTCCAGGTCGACGACGACGGCCGCGGCATCCCGACCGACGTGCACGCGAAGTCCGGTCTGTCCGGTGTGGAACTGGTCCTCACGAAGCTGCACGCCGGCGGCAAGTTCGGCGGCTCCGGCTACAAGACCTCCGGCGGCCTGCACGGCGTCGGCGCCAGCGCCGTCAACGCCCTCTCCCACCGCTTCGACGTCAGCGTCCGCCGCGGCGGCAAGGTCCACGAGATGTCGTTCGCCCACGGCGTTCCCGGCGTCTTCGACGGCCCCGGCCCCAAGGCCAAGTTCACGCGCCAGAACGGCCTGCAGGTCGTCGGCAAGATGAAGCGGAACTCCCCGACCGGCACCTCGATCCGCTACTGGTACGACGCGCGCTACTTCGAGAACGGCGCCGCCCTCGACGTCGACACCGTCCGCATGAAGCTGCGCAACACGGCCTTCCTCGTGCCCGGCGTCACCTACGTCCTGCGCTCGGCCCTCGAGGACGCGATCTCCGAAGAGGTCTTCCACTACCCCCACGGCCTGACCGACATGGTCGAGTTCCTGGCCCCCAGCGGCGACCGCGCCGTCTCCGGCACCCTCGTGATCACCGGCACCGGCACCTACTTCGAGAACGCCGCCGACGAGAACGGCGTGATGCGGTCCAAAGTGGAGCGTCAGGCCGAGGTCGAGGTCGCCCTGCGCTGGGGCACCGGCTACGAGCGCACCGTCGAGTGCTTCACCAACACCATCCGCAACATGCACGGCGGCACCCACCGCCGCGGCTTCGACCGCGCCGTGCTGAAGTCGGTGCAGGACGCCATCTCCAAGACCCGCGGGCTGCTCAAGCCCAAGGAGGAGATGCCGACCCTCGACGACGTCCTCGAGGGCATGACCGCCGTCATCCACGTCCGCATCCCCGAGCCGCAGTTCACCTCGCAGACCAAGGACGAGCTGTCCACCGCCGGCATCACCAAGGTGCTGCAGGGCATCGTCGACCAGCAGGTCCGGGCCTGGACCGAGGACCGCAAGACCAAGGTCGAGGCGAAGACCGTCCTGCAGAAGGTCGTCGACGCCTCCCGAGTCCGCCTGACCCAGAAGCAGCAGAAGGACGCGGCGCGCCGCAAGACGGCGCTCGAGGGCGCGGCGATGCCGGCGAAGCTCGTGGACTGCCGCACGACGGGTGTGTCGCGGAGCGAGCTCTTCCTCGTGGAAGGCGACAGCGCCCTAGGGTGCTTTGTCGGAGAGACGCGAGTCGCAGTGGCGTCCGGGAAGTCGCTGACCTTCGCCGAACTGGTCGAAGACTGGAATCGTGGCGTCACGCACTTCGGGTACGCCACCAACAAGGCGGGCCGTGTCGTGGTCGTCCCCTTGGTCGAGCCGCGGCTCACCAAGAAGGACGCCCCGCTGGTCCGCGTCACGCTGGACGACGGCGAGTCGGTGCGGTGCACGCCCGACCACCTGTTCCGCCTGCGTGACGGCGGCTACCGCCGTGCCGACGCACTGGAGCCCGGCGACTCGTTGATGCCGCTGTACCGCTCGGTGTCCTCCAAGGCCGAGGGTCACAACCTCGACGGGTACGAGCGGGTCTGGATGAACGACCGGCAGGAGTGGGTGTACACCCACTACCTGGCCGACGCCTACAACCTCCGCCACGGCCTCGATCATGCGGCCGACGGCAACGTCCGGCACCACGTCGACGTGAACAAGCGGAACAACGACCCGCGCAACCTCAAGCGGATGACGGGGGAAGCCCATGCCGCCCTGCACGCCGCGATGATGGGCGAGCATGTGCACGAGGGCTACCGCGCCTGGCTCGCCGCGGGCGGCACCGAGTTCAAGTCGGCGATGCTGTCCGAACAGTGGAAGAACCCGGAGTTCCGCGCTTCCTGCCTCGCGCGTCTCGCCGAACGCAACCAGGACCCGAAGTTTCGCGCCCGCATCGAGCAGGGTTTCCAGGACTGGTACACGGCGCTTGGTGCGGACGAGAAGACCGCCTACGCCGAGCGACTGCGCGCGCTCCAGGCCGAGTGCTGGGCGCACCCGGAGCACCGCGCCGCGGCCGCCGAGCGAGTCCGCGCGTTCTTCGCCCAACCAGGCAGGCGTGAGGAGTGGCGTGAGCGCTCCTTGGCGCAGTGGCAGGACGAGGACCTGCTCGCGTGGCGTTCACGCGCCTCGACCGAGCAGTTCTCCGACCCTGCTGAGCGCCAGCGCCAGCGCGACGCGGTCATCGCCTGGCACGAGAACAACCCGGAGTTCGGCCGTGAGCACTCGGAGCGGATGAAGCAGCGCATGGCGGACGCCTCGACCGGCCACCCGGACAAGATCCAGGAGGGTCGGCGCAGGTACGTCGAGTCGACGCCGCGGGCCGAACGGGTCGCTCGTCAGAGCGAGGGCCGTCGACTTGCCGCGCTGAAGCGGATGGCGCCGATGCTGGACACGCCGTCGAACCTCGAGCTGGCGTTGTCCTACGAGCTCGACCGTCGCGTGAACGCGAAGACCGGCCTGAAGTTCTTGAACCTCCTGGCGCACTATGACGACGACTTCGCCCGCATGCGGGAGGCCGCGTCGTTGGTAAACCACTCCGTGGCCTCCGTCGAGGTGCTGTCGGAGCGCGAGGACGTCTACGACCTGACCGTGGACGGCTACCACAACTTCGCCCTCGAAGCCGGGGTGTTCGTCCACAACAGCGCCCGCATGGCGCGCGTCTCCGAGTACCAGGCGCTGCTCCCGTTGCGCGGCAAGATCCTCAACGTGCAGAAGGCCTCCCTCGCCGACACGCTGCGCAACGCCGAGATCGCCTCGATCGTCCAGGTCCTCGGCGCCGGCACCGGCCGCACGTTCGACCTCACGCAGATGCGCTACGGCCGGGTGATCCTGATGGCCGACGCCGACGTCGACGGAAGCCACATCCGGACGCTGCTCATCACCCTGTTCGCCAAGTACATGCGCCCGGTCATCGACGACGGCCGGCTCTACGCCGCGATGCCGCCGTTGCACAAGGTGATGACGCGCGGCCGCAACGCCGAAACGCACTTCACCTTCACCCAGCGCCAGATGGAGCAGAAGGTGGCCCAGCTGGAACGGGCGGGCAAGACGGTCGTCACGCCGGTGCCGCGGTTCAAGGGCCTGGGCGAGATGGACGCGGACGAGTTGTGGGACACCACGATGAACCCGTCCACCCGCTCCGTCCGGCGCATCACGATGGACGACGCCGAGGCCGCCGAGAACGCTCTCGAGCTGCTGATGGGCGAGAAGGTCGAGCCACGCCGCAACTGGCTCGTCGAGTCCGCCGCACGGGTCGACCAGTCGGCCATCGACCTCTAAGCCCTAGAGACAGACCGGAGTTACGAAGTCATGGCACGCCGCAAGGGACCCACGACCAAGGTCGACCCCGCCGCCTTCGACCGCGCCGGCGCGACGGTGCTCGACAACTCGCTGAAGACGGAGATCGAGGACTCGTACCTGGAGTACGCGTACTCGGTCATCCACTCGCGGGCGCTGCCCGACGCGCGCGACGGCCTCAAGCCGGTGCACCGCCGCATCCTGTTCTCGATGCACGACAACGGTCAGCGGCCGACTTCGCCGTACGTGAAGTCGTCCCGCGTGGTCGGCGACACGATGGGTCGCTACCACCCGCACGGCGACACGGCGATCTACGACGCGTTGGTGCGCCTCGCGCAGGACTTCTCGCTCAACGAGCCGTTGATCGACGGGCACGGAAATTTTGGTAGCCCGGACGATGGACCGGCCGCGAGCCGTTACACGGAAGCGCGCATGTCGCACGCCGCCATGCACCTCGTCGGCGAGCTCAACGAGGAGACCGTCGACTTCCGGCCCAACTACGACGGCTCGCTCGAAGAGCCGGCCGTGCTGCCCGCGGCGTTCCCGAACCTGCTGGTCAACGGCACGTCCGGGATCGCGGTCGGCATGGCCACGAACATGATCCCGCACAACCTGCGCGAGGTGGTCGGCGCGGCGCGGTGGCTCATCACGCACCCCACGGCAGACCTCGACAAGCTCATGGAGTTCGTGCCGGGGCCCGACCTGCCGACCGGCGGCATCCTGCTGGGGCTCGACGAGGTCCGCAAGGCCTACGAGACCGGGCGCGGGGTCGTGCGGATGCGCGCCAAGGTCGAGATCGGGCCGCTGGAGGGTTCCCGCGGCCGGCAGGCCATCACCGTCACCGAGCTGCCCTACGGCGTGGGCGCGGAGCGGATCGTCGAGAAGATCACCGACGAGGTCAACAAGTCGAAGCGGCTCACGGGCATCGCGGACGTCAAGGACCTCACCGACCGCGAGAACGGCATCCGGCTGGTCATCGAGTGCAAGGTCGGCGTGAACCCGCAGGCGTTGCTGGCCGACCTGTACCGGCTCACGCCGATGGAGCAGTCGTTCGGCATCAACAACCTGGTGCTGGTCGAGGGGCAGCCGCAGACGCTCGGCCTCAAGCAGCTGCTGGAGGTCTTCCTGCAGCACCGGTACGAGGTGGTCACGCGGCGCACGAAGTTCCGCCGGCGCAAGCGCGAGGAGCGGTTGCACCTGGTCGAGGGTCTGCTGAAGGCCCTGCTGGACATCGACAAGGTCATCAAGCTGATCCGGGGCAGCGAGAACGCGGCGGCCGCCAAGGACGGCCTGATGAAGCAGTTCAAGCTGTCGGAAATCCAGTCGTCCTACATCCTCGACACGCCGCTGCGCCGCCTCACCAGGTACGACAAGCTCGAGCTCGAGGGCGAGCAGGACAAGCTCACGAAGGAGATCGCCGAGCTGTCCGCGATCCTCGACGACGAGAGCGTGCTCAAGAAGCTGGTCTCCTCGGAGCTGGCCGCGGTGGCGAAGGAGCTCGGCGGCGAGCGGCGGACGAGCCTGATCGACGGTGACCTCAAGGAGGTGCTGGCGGCGTCGAAGCCCGCCGGGCCGCTGGAGGTCGCGGACGACCCGTGCCAGGTCATCCTGAGCGCCACCGGGCTCGTCGCGCGCACCGCGGCGGAGTCGGAGGAGGCGTCGGAGGGCAAGCGGCGGGCCGGGCGGGTGAAGCACGACGCGGTGGCCGCGGTGGTGCACTCGACGGCGCGCGGCCAGGTCGTGCTGATCACGAACCGCGGGCGGGCGTTCAAGACGGACGTGCTGCCGCTGCCGGTGCTGCCGGAGCAGACCGGCACGGTGTCGTTGCGCGGGGGCATGGCGGCGAGCGAGCTGGTGCCGCTGGAGAAGGGCGAGGCGGTCGTCGGCATCGCGCCGCTCGACCCGAAGGACTCGCCCGGCATCGCGCTCGGCACGAAGCTCGGCACGGTGAAGGTGTGCGTGCCGGAGTGGCCGGTGCGGTCGGACGAGTTCGAGGTCATCTCGCTCAAGGACGGCGACGAGGTCGTCGGCTGCACGTGGCTCACCGACGGCAGCGAGACGCTGGCGTTCGTCAGCTCCGACTCGTCGCTGCTGCGCTACGACGCGAAGCTGGTGCGGCCGCAGGGTCTCAAGGGCGGCGGCATGGCGGGCATCAACCTGAGCGGTGACGCGCACGTGGTGTTCTTCGGCGCGATCCGCACGGACGACGCCGAGCACGGCGAGCCGATGGTCGTGACGTCGTCCGGGCAGAGCGTGAAGGTCACCCCGTTCAGCGAGTACCCGGCGAAGGGCCGCGCGACGGGCGGCGTGCGGTCGCAGCGGTTCCTGAAGGGCGAGACGCACCTGGTCGTGGCGTGGATCGGCCGCAGGCCGGCCGGCGCGGACGACAAGGGTGCGCCGGTGGAGCTGCCGGAGGTCGACCCGCGGCGCGACGGCTCCGGTCACGCGCATCCGGGTCCTGCCGTGGTCGGGCACCTGGTCGAGAGGGACTAGTGGGCGACCGCGCGGACGTGCCGGCCGGGGTGCTCGCCGAGCTGCGCGCGATCTGCGCGGGCCTGCCGGAGAGCCGGGAGGAGGCGGCGTGGGTGGGGACGCGGTGGCGCGTCCGCACCCGCACGTTCGTCCACGTGTTCACGGCGCACCCCGGTGAGGACGGCGCGTACAGCCGGGCGGCGGAGCTGACGGAGCCGACCGTGGTGATGACCTTCCGGGCCCGGCGGGAGGAGTTCGACGCCCTGGTCAGCGCCGGGGAGCCGTTCTTCCGCGCGGCGTGGGGGCACGACGTCGTGGGGATGAAGGTGCTGCCCGGTGTGGACTGGGCGGAGGTGGGCGAGCTGCTGGCGGAGAGCTACCGCAAGCTCGCCCCGCAGAAGCTGGCCCGGCTCGTCGACTGACCGGGGTGCACGGGCTGGAAGTGGTGTGCTGCCGAGGTGGTCGTGACGGGCGGGTGGTGCGTACCGAACGCGGTGCGTTGCCGCGCGTCCGTTCCGAGACCAGGTGTGCGCTGCCCCCTCGGTCCGAAGATCGGGCGCGCACCGAACCCCGGTGCGGCGGCCCTGAAGCCGGGCGTGTGCCGCGTCCGGGCGTATCCCAGGCGGCGTGGCCACCTCTTCTCCTGACGTGGGAACGGATTCCGCCGCACAACCGCAGTTCCGGGTGCTGGGGCCGTTCGAGGTGCGCGTGCAGGACGAGGTGCTCGACCTGGGGGGCCCGCGCATCCGGACGCTGCTCGCGGTCCTGACGGCCAACGCGGGCAGGGTGACGAGCGTCGGCACGATGGTGGAGGCGTTGTGGGGGCCGCAGTCGCCGCCGGACGCGCACCGCACCGTGCGCAGCTACGTCTCACGGCTGCGGCGCGCGCTCGCCGTCGACCGGCTGATCGTCACGCATCCGGCGGGCTACGTCCTGCGGCTCGACCCGCACGTCGTCGACGCCCGCCGGTTCGAACGGCTCGTCGAGGCGGGGCGGGACGCGCTGTCGGCGGGCCGGGCCGCGAACGCCGCCGAACAGCTCTCGGTCGCGCTGACCCTCTGGCGCGGCGAGGCGTACGGCGAGTTCGCCGCTACTCCGGTGCTGCGGGCGGAGGCCGCGCGGCTGGAGGGGCTGCGGCTCGGCGCCGTCGAGGACCGCGTCGACGCCGAGCTCGCGACCGGGGCGGGGGTGACACTGGTGGAGGAGCTCTCCGCGCTGACCGACCGGCACCCCGGCCGGGAACGGCTGTGGGGGCAGCTGATGACCGCGCTGTACCGGGCGGGCCGGCAGGCCGAGGCGCTTGACGCGTTCCTGCGCGCCCGCGCGGTGCTCGTCGAGCAGTTCGGGCTGGACCCGTCACCGCGGCTGGCCGCGCTGCACCAGCAGGTGCTCGACAACGACGCCCGGCTGTTCGGCGTGCCCGCCGCCGCGCCGGGTGATCCGGCCCGCGACGACCTCCCCGGCGACGTCCCGGACTTCGCGGGCCGCGGCGACGAGCTGGTGCTGCTGGCGGCCGCGCGGGAGACGGGCCGGCACGCCGTGGTCATCGAGGCGATCGACGGCATGGCCGGGGTCGGCAAGACGACGCTGGCGGTCCACGCGGCGCACCGGTTCGCGCCGGACTACCCCGACCGGTTGTTCATCGACCTGCACGGCCACGCGTCGAGTCAGCGGCCGCTCTCGCCGATGGCGGCGCTGGACGCGCTGCTGCGGGCGCTCGGGGTGCCGGGGGACCGGATCCCGCAGGACCCGGACGCGCGGGCAGCGCTGTGGCGGGCCGAACTGGCCACGCGGTCGGTGCTGGTGGTGCTGGACAACGCCGCCGACGCGGCCCAGGTGCGCCCGCTGCTGCCCGGCACCTCGCGCAGCCTGACGCTGATCACGAGCCGCCGTCGCCTGGTCGACCTCGACGCCACGCAGGTCGTGTCGCTCGACGTGCTGCCCCAGCGGGACGCGGTCGCGTTGTTCACGAGCGTCGCGGGTGGCGACGGCGACGAGTGCGCGGTGCACGAGGTCGTCGCCCTGTGCGGCCACCTGCCGCTGGCGATCCGCATCGCCGCCGCCCGGTTGCGCGCGCGTCCGTCGTGGACGGTGCGCTACCTCGCGGACCGGCTGCGCCAGGCGCACTCCCCGCTCACCGAGCTGGAGGCGGGGGACCGGAGCGTGGCGGCGGCGTTCGCGCTGTCCTACGAGCACCTCGACGCGCCGCGCCGACGGGTGTTCCGGTTGCTCGGCCTGCACCCCGGCCCGGACTTCGACGCGCACGCCGCCGCGGCGCTCGCGGCCGTCGACCTCCCCGAGGCCGAACGGCTGCTGGAACGGCTCGTCGACGACCACCTGCTGCAGGAACCCGCGCCCGGCCGGTACCGCTTCCACGACCTGGTCCGCCAGCACGCCCACGCCGTCGCGCTGACCGACGAGCCGGAAGCGTTGCGGCACACCGCACTGCGGCGGGTCGTCGACTACTACCTGCACACCGCGCACGACGCCAGCAGGCTGCTCGACCGGCAGCACCCGCCGATCGACCTCGCACCGGCCGGCTGCGTCCCGCGCCCGTTGCCCGACGGCGCCGCCGCGATGGCGTGGTTCGACGCCAACCACGGCTGCGTCCTGGCGGCACGGGTCGCGGCCGAGGAGGCCGGGTGGGACACCGTGGTGTGGCAGCTCGCCTGGTCGCTCGACAACTTCCACTACCGGCGCGGGCACCTGCACGACAACATCACCTCCTGGCGGGTCGGCCTGGCCGCCGCCGAACGGCTGGGCGACCTCGCCGTGCAGGCCCGCGCGCACCGGCGGCTCGGCCTCGTCTACGCGCCGCTGGGCCGCGACGAGGAGGCGTTGCGCCACCTGGAACGGTCGCTCGAACTGGCCGGGCAGGTCGGCGACACGGTCGGCGTGGCGGGCGCGCACATCGTGCTCGCGCTCGCGCTGGCGTGGCGCAAGGACGACCACGGCGCGCTGGCCCACCTCACCGAGGCGATGGCCCTGTACCGGCGCACCGGCACCACGAGGTGGGAGATCCGCGCCCTGAGCATGATGGGCGCCTCCCACACCCGGCTCGGCCGGCACGCCCGCGCTCGCCACTTCTGCGAGTCCGCGCTCGAACTGTGCGTGCTGCACAACGACGTCTACGGCCAGGCGGACAGCCTCGACAGCCTCGGCGCCATCGCGGGCAACACCGGCGACCACGACCAGGCGCGGCGGCACTACGCCCGCGCGTTGCGGCTGTGGCGCGACCTCGACAACACCTACCGGCAGGCGGGCACCCTGGCCGTGCTCGGCGACACGCACCGCGACCTCGGGGAGGCGGAGGCGGCCCGGCGGTGCTGGCAGGAGGCCATCGACCTCTACCGGGGCCAGAACCTCCACCAGGCCGCCGACCGCATCGCGGGCCGCTCGGGCTGAACGCTCACCCGAACTCGACGACGGCCCGGTACCGCGCGCTGCCCTCGCGGACGCGGCCGAGCGCCTTCTCGAAGTCCGCGACGCCGAACGTCTCGACCTCGGCCCTGATGTCGTGCCGTGCCGCGAAGTCCAGCATCTGCCGGGTGTGCGCGGCGGAGCCCACGATGCCGCCCATCACCTGCTTGGCCGAGGGCAGCAGGCTCATCGGCGAGAGGGTGATCGGCCGGTCCGGGACGCCGACGACGCAGAGCTTGCCCTGCGGCCGCAGCAGGCCGACGTAGTCGTCCCACGGCAGGTTCGCCGACACCGTGGACAGCACGAAGTCGAACGTGCCGGCGGCGGCCCCGATCGCGCCCTCCTCGCCCGAGGCGAGGAAACCGGTGGCGCCGAAGCGTTCGGCGTCGGCGCGCTTGTCGTCCGTGCGCGAGATCGCCGTGACCTCGCAGCCCCACTTCGCCAGGAACTGCACGGCGAGGTGGCCCAGGCCGCCGACGCCGACGACCGCGACGCGGTGCGTGGGCAGCACGCCGTTGACCAACAGGGGCGAGAACACGGTCGTGCCCGCGCAGAGCAGCGGGGCGGCCTGCGCCGACGGGATCGCGTCGGGGATCGGGTGGACGTGCCTCCAGTCGCTCGCGCGGACGTGGCTCGCGAACGCGCCGCGGTCGCCGCGCACGACGGTGTCGTCCCTGGCGGGGCAGAGGTTCGTCTGCCCGCTCAGGCACCACTCGCAGTGGAAGCAGGAGCCCGAGATGGCGCCGACCCCCACCCGTTGCCCCACCCGCAGGACGGACTTCTCGACCGCGTCCCCGACGGCGTGCACGACGCCGACGGCCTCGTGGCCCGCCACCGCGGGGAAGCGGCCGAGGCCGAACTCGTCGTCGATCACCCCGAGGTCGGTGTGGCAGATGCCGCCGTGCGTCACCCGCACGTCGACCTCGTTCGCCCCCAACGGCCCGCTCTCGTACTCGTAGGGCTGCAGGGGACCGCCCGCCTCCAGTGCCGCATAGGCGTGGACCAGCATCCTTCGCTCCCGTCGCGCTAAAACAAACTAGTTAGTTACTTCTCCAGGTAAGCACAAGGTCACGCTCCGGGCAAACCAACGGGTTGGTTAGGATCAGGGACGTGAACGACGGCAAGGCCACCCGGCAGCGGCTGCTCGACGCGGCGACCGAGGAGTTCGCGACCCACGGGATCGCGGGCGCCAGGGTCGACCGCATCTCGGCGAGCGCCAAGGCGAACAAGGCCCAGCTCTACGCCTACTTCGGCGACAAGGAGCGGCTGTTCGACACGGTGTTCCGGCAGCAGGCCGACGAGCTCGTCACCATCGTCCCGTTCACCGCCGACGACCTGCCCGGATACGCCGTTGGCCTCTACGACGCGTGCCTGACCAGGCCGAACCTGGTGCGCCTCGCCACGTGGGCGCGGCTCGAGCGGATCCCGGCCGGTGTGCTCGTCACCTCGATGCCCGAGCAGACCGCCGAGAAGCTGGACGCGATCGCGCGGGCGCAGCTCTCCGGGGACGTCACCCCGGCGCTCGAACCGGCCGACGTGCTCGCGATGGTGTCGATGCTGGCGCTGACCTGGTCACCCGCCAGCCTGTTCGTCACGGCCACCGCGGCCGATCCGGACGCCGACCACGACCGCCGGCGGACGGCGCTCGCGGAGACCGTGCGCCGCGCTTTCTGCTAGCGGTGCAAGGCTCGGGTGAGCAGGCCTGACAGCTGGTGCAGCTCGGCCTCGGAGAGCGCCCCCAGCGGCGTCTTCGCCATGACCGCCTTGACCACCTCGTCGCGGACCTCGCGGCCCTTGGCGGTGAGGACCAGCACGCGCGACCGGCGGTCGGACGGGTCGACGACGCGTTCCACCAGGCCGCGGTCGGCCAGCTGGTTGGTCATGAACGTCAGGTTCGGGGCGTTGCAGTAGAGGCGCTCGGCCAGCGCCTTCATCGACGGCGGGTCCTCGTCGGGCGAGATCGCCCACAGGGCCTGGAACGTCGCCGTCGTCAGGCGGTGCGCGGCGAGGACCGGCTCGATCAGGTCGACGGTCCGCATCCACGTGTCGTAGACCGCGACGACGGCCGCGGCCAGGGGGGACGCCGTGAGGTCGGGTGCGGCCATGCCCCCATCTTACTTTAGTTCGAGACTTGAAGTATCGTGCCGCTCAGAATGCTTCGAGACTCGAACTAGTGGGAGTGGACCGTGAGCTACCAGGGACTGACCGCGCTCGTCACCGGCGCGTCCAAGGGGATCGGGCGGGCGCTCGCGGCGGAGCTGGCGCGCCGGGGAGCGCGCGTGGTGCTGCTGGCGCGCTCGCGGGAGAGCCTGAGCGAGGTCGCCGCCGGGATCCGCGAGGAGGGCGGGACCGCCGAGGTTGTCGTGGGCGACCTCGCCACCGCGGACGGGCCGGGGGCGGTCCTGGCCGAACTGCGCGAGCGCGGCCTGGTCGTCGACCTGCTCGTCAACAACGCCGGGGCGGGCAGCGTCGGGCCGTTCCTCACGCGTCCGCTCGGGCCGCAGCTCGGCTCGGTGGCGCTCAACATCGACGGCCTGCTCGCGCTGACCTACGCGATCGGCACCGACCTGGTTGCCCGCGGTTGCGGCGGGATCGTCAACGTGGCGTCGACCGCGGCCTTCCAGCCGATGCCGTACCAGGCGAGCTACGCCGCCTCGAAGGCGTTCGTGCTGTCCTTCACCGAGGCGCTGGCCGAGGAGCTGCGCGGCACGGGCGTGCACGTGATGGCCGCGCACCCCGGGCCGGTCGCGACGGGGTTCTTCGACGGCACGTCGGCCACCGTCCACCCGGTCGCCGACACGCCGGAGGTCGTGGCGGGGCGAGTTCTCGACGACTTCGCGCGCCGGCGTGCGGTGTCCTACCCGGGTCGCGCGGCGAGCCGGGTGCTCAACCGCGCCGCCACGTGGTTCCCGCGGCTGCTGCCCCGCACGGTGGTCGCGCGGGCCGCCGGCGCGCTCAACCGCAAGCTCGGCCTGCACGAGGTCGTCGACGCCGCCTGACTCAGCCGAGCACCACGGCGTCGACCACGCCGGGGAAGCGGCTGTCCAGGTCCTCGCGCCGCAGCCGCAGGTACAGGTACCGGCCCTCCCGCCGCTGGTCGACGACCCCGGCCTCGCGCAGCACCTTCCAGTGGTGGCTCGCGGTGCTCTTGGTGACCTCGGGGAGGATCTCCTGGCAGGTCATCTCGGCCGTCGCGGCCAGCGCGCGGACCACCCGCAGCCGCAGCGGGTGGTCCAGCGCCGCGAGCACCGCCTCGATGGTGATGTCGCCCCTGGCCGGACCCTCGTCGCTCTCCACGAGCCCGATTGTACGACTTGCTTCGAACTGTTACGGTTCGAATTGAATCGAACAGTGAGGAGAGCACGATGACGGCCGAACAGGTCAAGCAGGACGTGGCGGCGACCTTCATGAAGGCGCTGGGCAGCAAGGACTGGTCGCTGCTGCGCGACCTGCTGACCGAGGACGTGACCTGGACGCTGCCGGGTGACAACCGGATCTCCGGCACGGTCGCCGGGCCGGACGGCGTGGCGGAGCGGGTCGAGCTGATCTCGTCGTTCGGGGTGCACTTCGCGCTGCTGCACGTGCTGGTCAGCCGTGACAACGTGGCGCTGAACCTGCACAACACCGCCACCAGGGACGACGCGGTGCTCGACGAGCACCTGGCGACCGTGTTCACCCTGCGGGACGGCAAGGTGGCGAGGATCGAGACGTTCCTGTCCGACGTGGACGGGATGAACCGGTTCTTCGCCTGAGCCCGCCTACTCGACGTGCAGGCTCCGCACCTTCGCCTCCGCGACGATGCGGTCGGCCTCGTCGCGGGCCACGTCGCGCAGCTCGGCCAGCGCCCGCATCGCCTCGGCGCGGCGGGCCGACATCGCGAGGCGGAAGTCCTCGCGGACGTCCTCGCGCTTCGCGGCGGCCTCCTCGTCGAGCTGCCGGGCGCGCTGCTCGGCCTCGCCGACGATCATCAGCGCCTTGAGCTGGGCGTCCCTGATGACGTCGCGGCGCTCCTCCTCCGCGAGGGCGACCATGCGGGCCAGGCGTTCGGGCAGGCCCTTCGGGTCGATCGGGGTGAGGCAGATGCGGTGCAGGCCGTCCTGCAGGGCCGCGTTCTCCTCCTGGACGGCCACGACCCTGGCCGCCAGGGCGTCCGCGCGGGCCTCCGACGCGTCGCGGTCGGCGGTGACCAGGCGGAGCTCGGCCTCCAGTTCGGCGACGTAGTCGTCCACCTCGTCGCGGTCGTAGCCGCGCCACCGCAGCCCGAACCACGTGCGCAGCGGTACGAGCTCAGTCCTGCCGTCGACGCTCACGCCAGCCTCCTCCGCCTCCCGCGAGTCAGTCCTGACAAGGGGTACGTACGCCGGGCGACATCGGTTCTAACGGGTTCACCAGGCATGATGGCGGCGTGAACACCAAACTGTGCCCCTGCGGGACCGGGCAGTCCTACGTGGACTGCTGCGGCGCGCTGCACTCGGGGGTCCGCACCGCGGCCACCGCCGAGCAGCTGATGCGGTCGCGCTACAGCGCTTTCGCCGTGTCCGACGAGGACTACCTGCTGCGCACGTGGGCCGCGCGGCACCGGCCGTCGACCGCCGGGATCGACTCGACGGACCGGTGGCTGAAGCTCGAGATCGTCGCGACCGAGAACGGCGGGCTGCTGCAGAGCGAGGGCGTCGTCGAGTTCCGCGCCCACTACGTCGGCGGCATCGTCCACGAGCGCAGCAGGTTCGTCCGGGAGGACGGCCAGTGGGTGTACGCGGAGGCCCTGTCGTGAGCACCGTGCGGATCGCGTCCCGGTTCAACGGCCCGCCCGGGTCGGGCAACGGCGGCTACTCGGCGGGGCTGCTCGCCGCGCACGTCGACGCACCTGCGGTGAGCGTCCGGCTGCGCAAGCCCGTGCCGCTCGACCGCGACCTGGAGGTCCGCGGCGGCGAGCTGTACGACGGCGAGACCCTGATCGCGTCGGCCGAGGCCGCCGCGCTCGACCTGGAGGTGCCGCCCGCGCCCGCGCTCGACGAGGCGCGCCGGGCCTCCGCTCAGGTGCCGTGGCGGGAGAGGCACCCGTTCCCCACGTGCTTCGGGTGCGGTCCCGGCCGCGACGACGGCATCGGTGCGCTGCTCGGCCCGCTGGACGGGCGGCCGGAGTGGGCGGGGGTGTGGCGGCCGTCGGACGTGCTGCCGAACGACGGCACCGGCGTCCTGCCCGAGGTCGTCTGGGCCGGTCTCGACTGCCCGTCGGCGCAGCCCGTCGCCCCGGACGGGGGTCCCGCGTTCGTCCTGGGCACTTTTGTCGCGCAAGTGGAGCAACCGGTGCTGCTGGGCGTGGACCACGTGCTCCTCGCGTGGGAGCTTGGCCGGGAGGGGCGCAAGGCCTACTCGGCGTCGGCGATCATCGGGCCTCACGGGGTGTGTGGCCGAGCGCGCGCCGTGTGGGTATCGATCGGATGAGGTCAAATCACCTGACTGGGTGACAGGAGCGCGGAGCGTCTTGATAGCGTGCACCTCCGTTGCCCGGTTAAGCCGAAAGGGCGAGTGAACGGGATGGCACGGAGGTGATCAGGCGCTTGATGGGCCGACGTGCCGCCGCCCATGGCGACCAGCAAACACAGACACCCAGTTCGAGTGAACTCACGAACTCGGATCTGTACCCCGTCGAGCAGCCTCCGGCAGCGGTGACAGCACCACCGCCGCCGCCGCCGGAACCGGTGGCGCCGCGCAGGGAGCCGTTCGCGGCGAACTTCGTCGGGGCGACGCTCGTGGTCTCCGCTTCGGAGGGACCGACCCAGGCCGCGACCGGTCTGGCCCGCACGCTCCCGGTCGACCGCGGCCGGACCGTGGTGGTGGTCGACTTCCCGAGCGGCGACCAGAGCACCTTCTGGCCCCACGTCGTGACCGCGCTGAACGGGCGCGGGCCCATCCGGCTCGCGGTCTCGCACGCGGGCTCGATGCGGCCGACCGCTCCGGCGCAGTGGCTCTCCGAGCAGTTGCAGGCCGAGGTCGTGGCGCCGGACGGCGTGCTGACCACGGTGCCCGGCGCCGCGTTCGTCGTGGGCGCCCAGGGCTACGGCAGCTGGGTGAAGTTCCAGCCGAACGCGTCGCCGATGCCGTTCGGCCGCCGCTTCCCGGTGCCGCAGTGGGAGGCGATGGACCCGAACTCCCCGTGGCCGACGGGCGAGATCGGCATCTCCGAACCGGTGCCGGCGGGCCTGTGGCTGCGCGCGCAGCAGCCGCCGTTCGACCCGGCCGCCCAGGACTCGCGGCCGATCGTGGCGCTGCCGTGCCGGGAGAACGTGCTGACGGTCGTCGTCGGCGGTCCCGGCCAGTCCGAGATCCCGACCGACGAGGTGTGCCGCCTGCTCACGGCGCTGCCCCAGGCGGCCCGCTCGCGCGTGCGGCTCGTCCCGTACGGCGTCGACGCCTCGCTGGGCCGTCTCGTCGCCGACCAGCTCGGCGAGCCGATCGCGATGTTCACCGGCCTGCCGTCGGGCAACCTGCGCACCGGCGGTCCCGCGGTGATCGCGGTCGACCCGCGCGGGCAGCAGACGTGGCGGCCGTTCGTCACCGAGGTGACGTTCCTGCCGAACGAGACCTTCCCGACCGTGTCGGGTTATCGCGCGCCGGTGCCGGGCCTCGCCGAGGTCTCACCCGGTGTGTTCTCCCTCGGCGACGGTGTCGTGCTGGAGGTCGTGCCCTCGGGACTGTGGGTGCGCGAGCACGACGAGCCGTACAACGCGGCCGAGGTGCGCTCTCAGCCCGTTGATCCGGAGTGGGCGCGTCTGACCGTGGGCACGCCTGGGCGCACGACGCCCGGTGCGGTCGCGGTGCACGGCGCTGCTCTCGTGGAACGCCTCGAGCCCGAGGTGCGCAAGCTGCTGCGACTGGTGTTCTGCGACTCCAAGGTGTCCGCACCGCCGCCTCCCGCTCCCACTCCTCCGCCCGCTCCCGCCGCCCCGGTGCCGCCGAGCGGCTCCGGCCAGCTCGCGTCGGCGTTGAGCGTGGCCAAGCAGGCGCTGTCGGCACGGGAGTCGGACAACGGCACCGGCCTGTTCGCCGCCGTCACGCCCGCCGAACCCGAGGCGGACCGGCCCGCCTACGCGTCGATGGAGGCCGGGCCCGCGCTCGCGACCGTGCCCTCGCACGCGCTGGACGACCCGGACGAGGCGGCGTTCCCGTCCGACGACCCCGACTCGGCGCCGATCCGGTTCCGCGTCGACGGCCCGCTGCCGATCCAGCCGCTGGCCCTGTGGGAGCTCCCGGACGACGGCAGTGGTGAGCGCGAGACCGTTCTGCCCGACCACAGCAGCTCGGACACGGAACGCGACACGGTCCGACGAGCGCTGGGTGAGCGTTATGGCGCCCACGCGGCGACGGTCTGCCGTCTGCTGGCGCAACGCCCTGACGCCGAGGAAGACCCTGCGGCGTTCGAGGCCATGGTCACCGACCTGACGGCACTGCTCGCGTGCGTGTCGCAGGACGAGGAGATGGTCGTCGACCAGCTGCGCATGGGACGCCTCGGCCGGTTGCGTCCGTACGTGGCGTGCATCGTCTCCGGCATGAACCGCCTGCCCGTGCACAGCGGCGTCGCGACGGTGTGGGGCCTCACCGGCTCGACCGGCCCGCGCCGCTACCGCAGCGGCGACGTCCTGGTGGAGCACGGCCTGCTCGACGCCATCGCGAACCCGGTGGGCCGCATCGAGGGTGCCACCGAGTTCCTGCTGTGGTCGGTCACCGGCCGCCGCGTCGAGGTGTCGGACCGCGTGGCCGTGACGACCGAGGAACGGGTGCTCTTCCCGCCCGGCACGCCGTTCCGGGTGCTGGCCGTCGCCGAGGCCGAGGGCGACCACCCGCAGCAGGTGCTGCTGCAGGAGATGGCGGGCGCGCTGGCCGACCAGGAGGTCGCCGCGCTGCGGCCCAGCGTGCTCTCGCAGCTCGAACGAGCCGCGGCGAACCTGCGTGTGCTGCCGGTCTCGCACCAGGTGACCGTGGAGGCGTGAGCCGAAGGGCGCCGTCCACTGTGGACGGCGCCTAGCTCTCGGTCGTGAGTCCCAGCGTGCCGTCCAGCCGCGGCACGCACGCCCCGTCCTTCTTGTCCGAGGCCAGGAACTCCGACAGGCACCGGCCGATCTGCTCGTGCCCGCGGGCGTTGGGGTGGAACGACTCCTGCAGCGCGTGCGAGGAGCGGGCCTGGTCGCGCAGGCCGTCCCAGTCGACGGACAGCCGCGTGAACCACTCCGACGAGAGGTCGGAGCCGCCCGCGCACGCCTCGTGGCCCTCACCGGCGCGGGACAGGTCGAGGAACCGCGCGTTCACCCTGCCCGCGGCGGTGCGCAGGCCGTTCGACAGCTCCGGCACGGCGTCCTCGACGACCCACTCGAGGTCCGTGGTGCGCAGCGGGCAGCCGGAGAGGTTCTGCAGCGAGCGCGGCATCTTCGGCGAGACCGGCGCCGCGTAGGACTGCACGACGAGCTGGTAGGACGAGTCGAGGTAGGCGGAGTCGCGCATCGTCTGGCGGACGGCCTGCAGCGTGTTCTCGACCTTCGGGATCATCCGCCGCACGCGCTTCGACCACTCCGGCGCCACGGCGGAGGTGCAGTCGCTGCGCCGGCCCCAGGCCTCGAAGCACTTGTTCAGGATCTCGGAGAAGCGCGGGTCGTCGTTCGCGCCGATGGCCACGACGACCGCCACGACCCGGTGCGAGCCCGCGATCTCGCTCAGGCGGGGGAGCTGCTCGGTGCGCAGCTTGTCGGAGTTCGCGCCCGAGCACGCCAGGTTGAACCGCTGGTCGGCCTCGACGGTCGCCTTCATGATCTCGGCGTCGAGGGAGCGGTGGCACCAGTTGCCGCCCTCCTCGCCGTCGGTGCCGGGCTCGTAGTTGCCCGCGCCCTCACCGGACATCGTGCTGTCGCCGAGCGCGACCACCGCGGTCCTGGACTCGCGGTCGGGGTCCGACGGCGGCGGGAACGGGTGGTCGCTCACGATCAGCAGGATCGCGAGCAGGCTGATCACCCCGAGGGGCAGGACTCTCCGCATCGACGATCAGTTTACGCGGGTGGCCGAATGCGAGGGGACCTCGGCGTTGCCGCCCCCGCGCCCGCTGAGGAAAGTGGAGGTGTGGGGAACAAGAGGGAGATAGTCGTGGTGGGGTACGACCGCACCGCGTTGCTGGACCTGGCGGGACCGGTGGAGGTGTTCCAGGCCGCGAACTACGGCGAGCCCCGGTACGAGGTCACGATCGCCACGCTCGGGGGTGGCCCGTTCACCGCGACGGCCGGGGTGCGGATCGAGGCAGGGGCCGACCTGCGCACGCTGGACCGTCCGATCGACACGCTGCTCGTCGTCGGCGGCTGGGGCTACGACGACGCCGCGGCGGACCCGGTGCTCACGACGAACCTGCGGCGCCTGGCGCTGAAGTCGCGCCGGGTCGCGGGAGTGTGCACGGGCGCGGTGGTGCTGGCGGGCGCGGGTCTGCTCGACGGCAAGAAGGCGACCACGCACTGGGCGTTCACCGGCGAGCTGGCCGACCGCGGGGTCGAGGTCGAGCCGGACGCGATCTTCGTGTGCGACGGGCAGGTGTCGACCTCCGCCGGTGTGACGGCGGGCATCGACCTCGCGCTCGCGATGGTCGAGCAGGACCACGGGCCGGCGCTCGCCCGCCGGATCGCGCAGTACCTGGTCGTGTTCCTGCAGCGCTCGGGCGGGCAGTCGCAGTTCAGCGTGCACACCCGCGCGAAGCCGGTGCGGGACGGCTCGCTGCGCGCGCTGCTCGACGACATCCACGCCGACCCGGCCCGCGAGTGGACGGTGCCGGTCATGGCGCGCAAGGCCATGATGAGCGTGCGGCACTTCGCTCGCGTCTTCTCGCGCAACGTGGGCGTCTCGCCCGCGCAGTACGTCGAACGGGCTCGCGTCGAGGCCGCCGCCGACCGGCTGGCGAGCACCGGCGACCCGCTGGACCTCGTCGCCCGCCAGTCGGGGTTCGGCTCCGCCGAGACCCTGCGCCGGGCCTTCCTGCGCGTGCTCGGCGTGTCGCCGGGCAGCTACCGCGCCCGTTTCCGGACCACCGGAGTCGCCTGATGGACGCCACCTTCGTGCTCTACCCGACCATGACCGCGCTCGACTTCGTCGGCCCGTACGAGGTGCTCGCCGCCGTGCCGGTGGTCACCGCGCGGTTCGTCGCCGCGACGCTCGACCCGGTGCGGTCCGACAACGGGCTGACGGTCGTGCCGACGGACACGTTCGACTCGCTGAAGTCCACCGACATCGTCGTGGTGCCGGGATCCGGGCACTGGAAGGAACTGCTGGCGGACTCGGGAGGCGTCGTCGAGTGGCTGCGGGAGGTCCACCCGACGACGAAGTGGACGACGTCGGTGTGCACCGGCTCGACGCTGCTCGCGGAGGCCGGCCTGGTGTCGAGGGCGACCACGCACTGGGCGGCGCGCGAGGACCTGGCGGTGCGCGGGGTCGAGGTCAGCACCGACCGGGTCGTGTTCGACGGCAAGGTCGTCACCGGCGCCGGGGTGTCGGCGGGCATCGACATGGCGCTGCGGCTGGTCGAGGCCGAGTTCGGCGAGGTGGTGGCGCAGGCGGTGCAGGTCGGCATCGAGTACGACCCGCAGCCGCCGCGCCCCTACGACTCGATCCCGCCGGAGATCGCGCAGGGGCTGAGGGCGGCGTTCGCCTCAGGTCAGGCCTGACTGGACGGCGAACACCACGAGCTGGGCGCGGTCGCGCGCGCCCAGCTTCACCA
>NZ_JBHXCW010000030.1:0-51474 GCF_042725365.1 Lentzea sp. NPDC060358
GCGCCGGGGTACGTCACCACCAGCCAGCACCCGCCCGCCGCGAGCACGGGCGGCACGACCAGCCCCGCGGTCCACCGGCGCAGCACCAGGAACGCGAGCGTCGAGACCAGCAGCGCCGCGCCGAGCGTGTCGCTGAACCGGTGCCAGCCGAGCGACACCGTCTCCGCCGCCACGGCCCCCGCCCCGAGCGCCCCCGGCACGGCCACGAGCAGCGCGAACCGCCGCGGCACCGCCATCGTCACCGCGACCACCGACGCGACGGCAGCCGTGGTGTGCCCGCTCGGGAAGCTGTTGTGCACGAGCACCGCGTTGTAGTCGAGCGGCGGCCGCACCAGCACGTGGAGCTTCAACACCTGCGCGAGCAGCACCGAACCGCCGAGCACGGCCAGCGGCGCGAACGACCTCCGGCGCGCGAGGAGGACCACGAGGACCGCGGCGAAGAGGACCACCACGTCCACGTCGGACGCCCACGACCGCTGGAGCGAGAGCTCGGGCAGCGCGGCGTTCTCCGCGCTCTGCCCGGACGACGTCCACACCAGCGCGAAGTACGTGAAGAGGAATCCCAGCAAGCTTCCTGCCATGCGGTCGAGATTCCGCGAGCCGCTCTACGGGAGCGTCCACGCCATGTCATGGTTGCGCTACAGATCGGGCACAGCCGCCATGACCTCGCGGATAATGGATCTCGTGGCGATGGTCTTGCTGGTCGAGGACGACCCGTCGGTGCGTGAGGGACTCGGGCTGGCGCTGCGCCGCCAGGGGCACGACGTCCGCGCGGCGGGAACAGGTGAGGAAGGCGTCGACCGGCTGCGCGAGTCCCGTCCCGACATCGTCGTCCTGGACATCATGCTGCCCGGCATCGACGGCTTCGAGACGTGCCGCCGGATGCGGGTGCAGGCCGAGGTGCCGATCATCATGCTCACCGCCCGCGGCGACGACTTCGACGTGGTCGCGGGCCTGGAGGCGGGCGCGGACGACTACGTGGTGAAGCCGGTCGAGCCGCGCGTGCTGGAGGCCCGCATCCGCGCGGTGCTGCGCCGGACCGTCTCCGAGCCGTCGAACGTCGAGCGGCACGGCACGCTGGTGATCGACCGGGCCGGCCTGCAGGTGCTGAAGAACGACGCCAAGGTCGCCCTCACGCCCACGGAGCTCAAGCTGCTGCTCGAGCTGTCCCGCACGCCCGGCCGCGTGCTGACCCGCCAGCAGATCCTCGAGGCGGTGTGGGAGCACGACTACCTCGGCGACTCCCGCCTGGTCGACGCGTGCGTCCAGCGGCTGCGCGCCAAGATCGAGGACGTCCCGTCCGAGCCGCGCCACGTCCACACCGTGCGCGGCTTCGGGTACCGCTTCGGCCCGCGATGAGGTCGGTGTTCCGCGGCCTGCGGCCCCGGCTGATGGCCGCGTTCCTGCTGCTGACGCTGCTGGGCGCGGTGGCGGCGGCGGGGGCCTCCTACGCGACGGCGCGCACGTTGCTGCTGGAGGACGCGCAGGACGGTTTCATGAACCCGATCGTCGACGACGTCCGCGACTACGCGCCCCGCCTGACCGTGCCGCCCTCGCAGCAGGACCTCGACGACTTCGCGTCGTTCCTGCGCGGCAAGGGCGTCGTGCTCTACGACGGCCTGCGGTCCCGCAGCGGTCCCGACCCGTCGTTCGTCCCGGCCGAGATGCGCACCGCGCTCCGGGACAGCGCGACGGTCCTCTGGCAGCGCCGCACCGACATGGCCGAGCCGTACGTCGTCGTCGGCATCCCGCTGCTGCACCCCGGCGGCGGCCGGACCGGCGTCGAGGTGTGGGCCGTGACGAGCCTGGGCGGGCCGCAGAGCGCCATCAACAGCTTCTCCACCGCCGCCTGGGTCGGTGTCAGCCTGGTGCTGCCGCTGGCCCTCGGGCTCGCCCTGTTCACCGCGCGCGGCGTGCTGCGCCCGGTCCGCCGGCTGGGCACCGCGGCGCGCGCCCTCGGTTCGGGGCGGCTCGACACCCGCGTGGACGAACGCGGCTCCGACGAGCTCTCCGACCTCGCCCGCACGTTCAACCGCGCCGCCGAGCAGCTGGAGGCCGCGCAGGCCGCCTCCCGCCGGTTCGTCGCCGACGTGTCGCACGAGCTGCGCACCCCGCTGACCGCGATGAACGCCGTGACGGCCGTGCTGGACGAGGACGCCGACACGCTGCCGCCCGACACCGCCGTCGCGGCCCGCCTGGTCTCCGCCGAGACCCGCAAGCTGACCCGCCTGGTCAACGACCTGATGGAGATCTCGCGGTTCGACGAGGGCCGCAACCTGCTCGAGCTCGACGACTGGGACATCGGCACGGCGGTGCGCGACACGCTGGCCGCCCGCGGCTGGACCACGTCGGTCGAGGCCGTGCTGCCGGAGGGCGTCGTCGGCAGGGTCGACCGCCGCCGCCTGGACGTCGTCGTGGCCAACCTCGTCGGCAACGCGCTGCGGCACGGCGGCGCCCCGGTCCGCGTCGAGGTGCGGCCCGGCGTCATCGAGGTGTCCGACCACGGCCCCGGCATCTCCGCCGAGGCGCTCCCCCACATCTTCGACCGCTTCTACAAGGCAGACACGGCCCGCTCCCGTTCCGAGGGCAGCGGACTGGGATTGGCGATCGCATGGGAGAACGCGCGCCTGCACGGCGGCACCATCGAGGCGGCCGGCGCGCCATCGGGCGGAGCGGTCTTCACCTTGCGCTTGCCCTGGTGACCCTCACCGCCTGCGGCATCCGCCCCACGCCCGTCCTGACCGGCGGCGAGGCCCCCACGGTCTCGTCGCACGAACTGACCGTCTACCTGGTGTCCGCGCAGGGCGACGAACTGGTCCGGCGCACCCGGTCCTACTCCGGCACCGTCGACACGGCCACCGCCATCAACCTCCTCGTCGCCGGCCTGACCGACGAGGAGAAGAAGCTCGGCCTGGTGACCGAGGTGCCCGCGTCGTCGTCGCGGGTCTACGCCGTCTCCAACGTCATCGTGCTGCCGGAGGACATGCTGAAACTGTCGAAGATGGCGCAGTTCCAGCTCTACTGCACGGCCATCGCGAGCCGCGCGAAGGTGGAGGGCGTGCCGCCGACCGACCTCGACTGTCCCTGACGGGCGCGGTCCTCAGTCGGTGAGGTGGCCGTCGTACGGCCCGACCCTCGTCACGGTCCTGCCCTCGCGGAGCACGAGCTGCAAGCCGTGCTCTTCCTCCCAGGAGCACTCGCACTCGATGGAGACGTAGACCGGGGTGCCCTCGCCGGCGCGCAGCACGGACACCTCGTGGCGGTCGAAGGTGACGTGGTTCCAGACCTCGTCAGGACCTTCGATGCGCGGGAAGCCGTCGAAGCCCTCGCCGAACGCCTCCAGGATTTCGCTGTAGTAGGCGAAAGCGGCCGGCGCCGCCGCCGTGAGCGTTTCGGGGGTGAGGGCCAGGAACGTGCCGATGGCGGCGTGGAACTCCTCCGGCGCGTCGTCGTCCTCGTAGCCCTCCAGGACGAAGGGCAGGGACCGGCCGCCGAAGAGCGGCACCGGGACCGGTGCGCTCACCAGCGTCCCGTAGTCGCTTTCGGAGACGGTGCCGAGACCGGGGACCTCCACGTCACCCGTCCCGCCGGGCCAGCTCGGCGGCGAGCGCCTCGCGCATCACGTCCTGCGGCGCGGGCATGCCGGTGAACTGCTCCACCTGCCCGAACGCCTGGTGCAGCAGCATGTCCAGGCCGGTCGCGAGACGCGCGCCCGACTCCTGCACGGCCGCGGCGACCGGGGTCGGCCACGGGTGGTAGATCACGTCCAGCACGTACGGCGCCCGCGCGAGCGCCGGGGCCAGCGGCACCGTGGCCTGCGCGGGCACGGTCGACACCAGCACGTCCGACGCGCCCGCCAGCACGGCGAGGTCCACGACGGACAGGTCGAGCACGTCCACCTCAACGCCGACCCGCGCCGCGGTCCCGACGGCCTCGCTCGCGCGCGAAAGATCCCGCACCGCCAGGGAAACCGACTTCACGCCCAGCTCGGCGAACGCGGCCAGGACGGCCGTGGCCGTGCCGCCCGCACCGATCACGACACCGTGGGAGCCGCCGGAGAAACCCTGTTCCCGCAACGCCCCCACGACACCGTCCACATCGGTGCAGTCGGCGTGCCAGCCCGATTCGGTGCGCACCAGCGTGTTCGCGGCACCCACGGCCGCGGCGCGGTCCGTCACCGACGAGGCGACCGCCAGCGCGGCGCGCTTCGTCGGCATCGTGCAGGACAGGCCCGCCCACTCCGGTCCCAGCGAGGAGACCAGAGCGGGCACACCGGCTTCGGCGCACTCCAGGCGCGTGTACTCCCAGTCGAGGCCCAGCGCGGCGTACGCGGCGTTGTGCAGCACCGGGGAGAGCGAGTGCTCGATCGGCGATCCGATCACCGCCGCCCTGCGCACTAGTACACGCCCTCCTTCTGGGCCTTCTGGTCCTTCGCGTTGTGCTCGTCGAGCGTGGTCGAGAAGCACGACGTGCCGTTCTCCTGGCACTTCACGAAGAACAGGATGTCGCCGCCCTCCGGCTTGAGCGCCGCGGCGATGGCCTGCTGCGACGGCGAGCCGATCGGCGTCGGGGTGAGCCCGAACGCCTCGTAGGTGTTGTACGGGCTGTCCGACTTCCGGTTCTCGTCCGAGGTCCGGATGTGCGGCTGGTTCAGCAGGTAGTTGACCGTGGAGTCGAACTGCAGCTTCATGCCGATCTTCTGGCGGTTGTAGATGACCTGCGAGACCTTGGTGAAGTCCGGCTCGATCGCTTCCTTCTCGATCAGGGACGCGATGACGAGGATCTCGTACGGCCGGAAACCGGTGTTCATCGTGCCGGCGGGGATGCCCGCGCCCTGCAGCTTCTGCGCGGACGAGACGATGATGCTGCGGATCAGCTCGACGGCGGAGACGCCCGGCTTGACCTGGTACACGCCGCGCATGATCAGGCCCTCGAGGCGGAACTGCGGCTCGGCCTTCTTCACGTCGGCCAGCGCCCAGTCGGGGACGCCGAGGGCGACCGGGTCGGTCTGCTCGGCGGCCGCCTTGATCTCGTCCACGGACAGGCACTTCTTCTGGCCGTCCTTCTCCGTGCAGCTCGCAGCGGCGAGCTGGGAGTAGATGCCGGGGACGGTCTTGCCGTTGGCCTGGATGTCGGTGAGCTTCAGGCCGCCGACGATCTGGACGGCCGGGACGCGGGTCTTCGGGTCGATCATGCGGGCCACGGCTTCCTGACCCGACATCTTCGTCTTCATCAGGTAGAAGCCCGGCTGGATCGACGTCACGCGGGCGTCGGTCTTGCTGGCCTCGGTGAAGGCGCGGGCGGAGGCGATGACGCCGTTGTCGTACAGGGTGGACGCGATCTTGCTGACCACGTCGCCGTCCGAGACCTCGACGATCGCGTCGGTCTCGCCGGCCCCGGCGAAGTCGTCGTAGGAGCCGATGCCGCGCAGCTCACGGTAGCCGTAGTAGGCGCCGCCCATGCCCACGGCGAGGACCGCGGCCACGACGAGCCACAGGACCGTCTTCTTGCGCTTCTTCGCCTTGGCGCGCGCCTTGTCCCGCTCGCGATCGCGCTTGAGCGGACGGCGTTCGTCCGCTTCGGGGTCGGTGAACAACCCGAGGTCGTCGCTCACTACTCGTCCTTTCGGGCGGCCAGGAACCGTGCCCGTGCGTCCAGCCAAGACTGCAGGATCTCGACAGCGGCGGCCTGGTCGACCACGGCACGCTGCTTCTTGCCCTTCACACCGCGCTGCGCCAGCACCCGGCTCACCACGACCGTGGTCAGCCGTTCGTCGCTGAACCTGACCGGCACGGGGTCGACCCGTGCGGCCAGAGCGGCAGCGTACGTGGTCGCCGCCTCGGCGGCGGGGCCGTGCCTGCCCGCCAGCGTCTTGGGCAGGCCGACGACGACCTCGACCACGTCATGCTCGGCGACGAGACGTACGAGCTCGGTGAGGTCCGAGCCCCGCTTCTCGTCACGTTGCAGGGTAACCAGCGGAGTCGCCAGGAACGCACTCGGATCGCTGAGGGAAATTCCCACGCGGACCGATCCGACGTCGACGCCGAGCCTGCGGCCCAGGCCCGGATCGTCGACACCGGGTGAGTCAGTGCTGCTCAAGCACCTTGTCCAGTTCGTTCGTGAGGGCCGTGATGGCCTCGGGCACGCCACCGGGGTTGGTGCCACCGCCCTGGGCCAGGTCCGGCTTGCCGCCGCCGCGGGCGGCGATGGCCGGGCCGAACACCGGGACGAGCTTGCCGGCGGCGAGCCCCAGGTCGCGGGCGGCGGCCGTGGTGGCGACCACGAAGCTCACCTTGTCGCCGTCGACCGAGAACAGGGCCACCACGCCGGGCTTGCTCCCGAGGCGGTTGCGGACCTCGCCACCGAGCGTGCGCAGGTCGTTGCCCGACACGCCTTCGAGGCCCAGGGCCACGAGCGAGAGACCGCGGACGTCGAGGGCCTTGTCGGCCAGCGACCCGGCGTTGCCGAGCAGCTGGGCGGCGCGGACCTTCTCGAGCTCCTTCTCGGCGGACTTCAGGCGCTCGACGAGCGACTCGATCCGCTCGGGCAGGCCCTCGGAACCGACCTTGAGCATGTCGGAGAGGTTCTGCACGATGGCGCGTTCCTTGGCGAGGAACCGCATGGCCTCGATGCCGACGTAGGCCTCCAGGCGGCGCACGCCGGAGCCGACGGACGACTCGCCGAGCAGCGTGATCGGGCCGATCTGCGACGAGTGCTCGACGTGCGTGCCACCGCAGAGCTCACGCGACCAGGGGCCGCCGATCTCGACGACGCGCACCGTCTCGTCGTAGGTCTCGCCGAACAGGGCGACGGCGCCCATGTCCTGGGCACCGGCCATGTCCGTGTAGACGACGGCGACCGGGAGGTCCTTGCGCACGGCCAGGTTGGAGACCTCCTCGATCTCCGACTTGGCCTCGGTGGACAGGCCACCGGTCCAGGCGAAGTCGAGGCGCAGGTAGCCGGGCTTGTTGTACGAGCCGCTCTGCAGGGCCGACGGGCCGAGCACCTGGCGCAGGGCGGCGTGCACGACGTGCGTGCCCGAGTGGCCCTGCCGGGCGCCGACGCGCCACTCCTGGTCGACGCGGGCCTCGACCTGCTCGCCCTCGGCGACCTCGCCGGAGACGACGCGCACCTGGTGAACCCACAGCTTGCGGGCGACCTTCTGCACGTCGAGCACCTCGAGCTCGGCGTTGCCGGTGACGATCGTGCCGGCGTCGGACTCCTGGCCGCCGGACTCGGCGTAGAGCGGCGTGCGGTCGAGGACGACCTCGACGATGTCGCCCTCGCGGGCCGACTTCACGCGGGCGCCGCCCAGCACGATGCCGCGCAGCGTGGCCTCGGAGGCGAGCTCGGTGTAGCCGGTGAACTCGGTCGGGCCCTGCTCCAGCAGCTCGCGGTACACCGACTGGTCGCCGTGGCCGGTCTTCTTGCCGGCGGCGTCGGCCTTGGCGCGGGCGCGCTGCTCGGCCATCAGCTTGCGGAAGCCGTCCTCGTCGACCGTCAGCCCGGCCTCGGAGGCCATCTCCAGCGTCAGGTCGATCGGGAAGCCGTAGGTGTCGTGCAGCTGGAAGGCCTTGTCGCCGGGCAGCGTGGCGCGGCCGTCGGACTTCACCTCGGCGGCGGCGTTCTCGAAGATCCGCGAGCCGGAGTCGAGCGTGCGGAGGAACGTGTCCTCCTCGGCCTTGAGCACCTGCTGGATGCGGGCGAACCCGCTGACCAGCTCGGGGTAGGCCTCGCCCATCGAGTCGCGGACGACCTCGGCGAAGGTCTGCAGCACCGGCTCGGTCACACCCAGCAGGCGCGAGCTGCGGATGATGCGGCGCAGCAGGCGGCGCAGCACGTAGCCGCGGGCCTCGTTGCCGGGCGTGACGCCGTCGCCGACCAGCAGCACGCCGCTGCGGGCGTGGTCGGCGATGACGCGGAAGCGGACGTCGTCGGTCTCGCTGGCGCCGTACTTGCGGCCGGAGAGCTCCTCGGCCTTGTTGATGACGGCGCGGACGAGGTCGGTCTCGTAGACGTTGTCGACGCCCTGCAGCAGGTAGGCGACGCGCTCGACGCCCATGCCGGTGTCGATGTTCTTCGACGGCAGCTCGCCGAGGACCGGGTAGTCCTTCTTGGCACCGCCCTCGCCGCGGATGTTCTGCATGAAGACGAGGTTCCAGATCTCCAGGTACCTGTCCTCGTCGACGACCGGGCCGCCCTCCTTGCCGTAGGCGGGGCCGCGGTCGTAGTAGATCTCCGAGCAGGGGCCGCACGGGCCGGGCACGCCCATGGACCAGAAGTTGTCCTCGACGCCGCGGCGCTGGATGCGCTCCAGCGGCATGCCGGCGACCTTCTGCCACAGCTCGATGGCCTCGTCGTCGGTCTCGTAGACCGTCACCCAGATGCGCTCGGGGTCGAAGCCGTAGCCGCCGTCGTCCTGGGACTTGGTGATCAGCTCCCAGGCGAGTCGGATGGCGTCTTCCTTGAAGTAGTCGCCGAGCGAGAAGTTGCCGGCCATCTGGAAGAACGTGAGGTGGCGCGTGGTCTTGCCGACCTCGTCGATGTCGGGCGTGCGCACGCACTTCTGGATGCTCGTCATCCGCGGGGCGGGCGGCGGGGCCTCGCCGAGGAAGTACGGCTTGAACGGCACCATGCCGGCGTTGACGAACAGCAGGTTGGGGTCGTCGAGCAGCAGCGAGGCGCTGGGAATGTACTTGTGCCCGGCGTTCTCGAAGTGCTCGCGGAAGCGCTTGATGATCTCGTGGGTCTGCACGGGAAGTCCTCGGGGGTGTTGCCGGTGGTTGTCAGGGCACGCGAACGAGGCGAACGACTAGTGCTTGCCGTTCGCCCTGGGCGCTCGGCGCCCCGGCGTGAATCCCGTCTGACGTTCCACGGTCTCGTGCAACTCCTGTTCCCGTTCGGCCATTCCCGCGCGCACCTCGGCGCCGAAGGAACCGAGGGCGCCCGCGAGCTCGCGCAGGCCTTCTCCCACGTTAGCGCCGATGCCGGCGGGAGTCGCCTGCTTTGTCACCTCGGCGGCCTTCTTCGCGACGAAGAGGCCCGCGGCGGCACCCAGGCCGAACCAGAAGAGGCGGCTCATCGCGAACCTCGCCTCGGACGGCGCTTGGCGTGCTTGTTGGGCTGCTCGGCGGCCTTGCGGCGCGCCTTGACGGCCTTGCTCACGCCGTAGGACAGCGCGGCGGCCTTGACCAGCGGGCCGCCGAGGGTGGCGGTGAACAGGCTGGTGAGCGCGGAGACGTTGCCCGTGACGGCGCGCGCGTTGGCGGTGATGCCGTCGACGCGCTCGAGCTGCGTGTTCACGTGCGTGAGCGTCGTGTTGGCCTCGGTGAACAACGGGTCCGTGTTCTCGTGGGCCTTGCGCATCGCGATCGTCGCTTCGTCGAAGAAGCGCGCGGCCTTGAAGGCCGGGATCGCCAGCAGCAGCACGAGCAGCACGAAGGCACCGGCGGCGAGCCACCCTGGCGACACGGATCCTCCTGGTGAACCGGTGTTCTGGCTTGGATTGGGGATGAGGTTACCGGGTGGGTCCGACACCCAGCCGATCGGCACCGGGTGTTGATCTTCAGCGGCCGGTGGCGCCGTCGATCCGCTCGCGCAGGACGCCGGTGTTGCCCGCGTGCCGGGCGGTCTCGGCGGTCATGTGCGCGAGGAGCCGGCGCAGCGACATGCGGTGGCCGTCGACCGGGATCGCCAGGAACGCCTCCGGGTCGCCAGCGGCCTCGATCGCCCGGTCGCTCTCCTCGATCGCGGCGCGGTGGTCGTCGAGCACCTCCGCGGCGCTCCGGTCGAGCGGCACGGTCGCGCCCGGCTCGGCCTCCCCTGGCCGCTCGCCGCCCGCGAGGTGGTGGCGGAACCAGCCGCGCTCGGTCTCGGCGAGATGCCGGACGAGGCCGAGGATCGACGTGCCTCTGCCGACGAGCCGGCGGCGCAGCTGCTCCTCGGTGAGGCCTTCGGCCTTCTTGAGCACGCAGTGGCGCTGGTACCCGAGGAACGCGCGCGCGACGTCGAGCTCGCCCGTGTCGATGCGGGGCCGCCGGTTCGCGCCGGGTCTGCGACATGGCGTCCGACGTACGGGAGTGTGAGGAATGCTCATTGACGCCGGCCGTCACAGGCTGTGAAATACCGGTCACACAGGGCTTGACACCGCAGCCTCGCGCCCTGATCCCCGGCAACCCCGAAGTGACGCAGGAGGCCTCGTGAAGCCGGTGTCGCACCTGGACTCCTACCGCAGGGACACCAGGGCGCAGGCGCCCCCGGTGCCGGACCTGGGCGAGCCGTGGCGGGCCCGCCTCGCCCGCGCCGACGGCTACGACCTGCACCTGGTGCACCGCTGGAACCAGGCGCCGCACGTGGCGGCGTTCTGGCGGCGGGCGTGGTCGCTGCCGCGGTGGGAGCGCCGCCTCGCGCACCACCTGGCGGGCGACGACGTGCGGCCGCTGCTGATCGCCTGGCACGGCCGCCCGGTGATCTACGCCGAGGTGTACCGGGCGGCCCGCGACGCGCTCGCCCAGTGCTACCCGGCGCGCCCGCACGACCTGGGCCTGACCCTCGCGGTCGGCGAGCTCGCGCTGACCGACCGCGGGCTGGTGCGCTCGCTGCTGCCCCGGCTCACCGACGCGCTGTTCGAGGCGGACCCGCACTGCACGCGGATCGTGGTGGAGCCGGACGTGCGCGATGAGCGCACCATCAGGTCGTTCGAGGCCGGTGGGTTCACGGCCGCGGACGAGATCATGTTGTCGGGCAAGTTCGCCCTGCTGATGGTCTGCAAGCGTTAGAACGCGGTGATGTCCCGCGGTGCGCGTTCCTTGCGGCTGAGCGCGCGCACCAGGTCGATGGCGCGGTGCTTGTCGAGCGCCATGCGGGTCAGCAGGCCGATCACCGCCTCGTTCACCGCGCGCGGGAACTCCGGCGTGTCCACGCCGACGCTCACCGCGAGGTCGTCGGAGTGCACGACGAGCTCCATCAGGCGGCTGAGCAGGTACTCGTCGAGCGGCACCGCCCACGGTCCCCAGTGCGGCATCCGCACGGGCCGGTTGTCGCTGCCGGGCAACGACTTCCCGAGCTCGTCGAGGGTGCGCCCGACCTCGTCGCACAGCGCGGCGTGGCCGCCCGAGGCGAGCTTCTCGCCGCCCGCGCGGATGCGGGTGTGGAAGTCGGAGTCGACGTCGAGGTCGGTCCAGCCGGCCCGCGCGTAGTGCTCCGCCAGCGGCACGACCGGCTCGTCGCCGACCGGCGCGGAGAGCATCGACGGCAGCGGCAGCACCTGGTAGGAGAGGTGGCCCGCCAGGCCGCTGACGCCGAACCCGGGCAGTGCGCTCGGCCCGTCCCAGTTCCTCGCCACCTCGTCGCGGCACAGGAGGCCGAGCGCGGTGCGGGCCGCGGTCAGGAAGTCTTCTCTGGTCGTCACTCCCCGAAGCTACTCGGGGAGCAGGGGTCAGAGGTGGGTCTCGTAGAAGCCGGCCAGCCGGTCGACCGCGGCGTCGACGTGCTCGGGCACGTCGTACATCTCGTAGTGCCCGGCGCCCTCGACGACCATGAGGTCGACCGGGTTGGGCGCCGCCCTCCACAGCCGCAGGCCGGCGTCGTAGCTGCCGGTGTTGCCCTTGCGGCCGGCGAGCACGACCTGCAGCGGCTGGGTCAGCAGCGGGTCGACGAGGTGGAACGGGTCGTAGCCCAGCAGCAGCGCGTCGCCGCGGGCCAGGCGGCGGTTGGTGGAGTGCTCGCTCCAGCCGCGCGCGGTGCGGTAGTAGGTGATCGCCTGGGTCGTGTCGAGGTCGGTCGGGCCGGCCTCCTCCAGGGTGTCGGGCAGCCAGTTCAGCCGGGTCTGCTCGCCGGTGCGGTTCTCCTCGGTGCGCGCGGCGGCGAGGGCATCGAGGGCGGCGGCCGGCCCGTCCGGCTGGAAGCCGCGGAACGCCTCGCCCATGTCGGTGGCGACGACGGTGCCGACGGCCTTGATCCGGTGGTCCGTGCGGGCGGTGTGCACGGCGTAGCCGCCGCCGGCGCAGATGCCGAGGACGCCGATGCGGTCCGGATCGACGCCGGGGACCGCGGACAGCGCGTCGATCGCGAAGGAGATGTCCTCGCCGCGGCGGTACGGGTCTTCGAGGTCGCGGGGCTCGCCGCCGCTGCGCCCCTGGTGGGCGGGGTCGAAGACGAGCGCCGTGATGCCGCGGGCGGCGAGGCGGGACGCGTAGTTGGCGCCGATCTGCTCCTTGACGCTGCTGCCGGGCGTGGCGAGCACGACGGCACGGGGCGTGGCGTGCTCCCCGGGCAGGTGGAGGTCGGCCGCGAGCTCGAACGGCCCGCGCGGGATCGGGAGGTGGCGGATCACGGGTGACCTTTCGCGTACAGTTCGTTCAAGAACACCACTAGTACACTTCTGGACTAGTTCCGAACGGTACCACATCGGGAGAGTCATGCCGGTTGACGCCGCCGGGCTGTGGACGCTGAACCACCGCCTGCTGACCGTCGTCCTCGACGCCTGCACCACCGAACTGACGGCGCTCGGCCTGGACCCGAAGGAGTTCTTCGTCCTGGCCGAGGCGCCGGCGTCGCCGTACCCGGCCGAGCTGGCGGCGACGCTGGTGATCCCGAAGGCGACCATGACGGTCTACGTGCGCAACCTCGTCGCGAAGGGGTTCATGCGCCGCGAGATCGACGACGCGGACCTGCGCCGGCACCGGCTCGTGCTGACCGAGCAGGGCGAGGCCGCGCGCACGGCCGCGTTGACCGCGCTCGCGGCGGAGTTCGACCGCAGGCTCACCCGGATCTCGGCGCGCGACCGCGGCGAGCTGGAACGGATCCTGCTGGAACTGCTCGGCTGACCATCGCGCCCGCGGGCGCGCTCACTCGCCCCGGATCACCCGGCGCAGCTTCGGCAACCGCTCCGCCACCGCGCGTTCGGCACCGCGGCCGGTCGGCTCGTAGTAGTCGCGTCCCACCAGGTCGTCCGGCGCGTACTGCTGCGTCAGCACGCCCTCCGGGACGTCGTGCGGGTAGCGGTACCCCTGCGCGTTGCCCAGCTTCGCCGCGCCCGCGTAGTGCCCGTCGCGCAGATGTGCCGGCACGGCGCCGATCGCGCCCTTGCGGACGTCCTCGATCGCGCCGTAGATGGCCGTGGTGACCGCGTTCGACTTCGGCGCGGTGGCGAGGTGGATCGTGGCCTGCGCGAGGTTCAGCGCGCACTCCGGCAGCCCGATGAGCTGCACGGCCTGCGCCGCCGCCACGCACGTCTGCAACGCCGTCGGGTCGGCCATGCCCACGTCCTCGCTGGCGTGGATCACGAGCCGCCGCGCGATGAACCTCGGGTCCTCGCCCGCCTCGATCATGCGCGCGAGGTAGTGCAGGGCCGCGTCGACGTCCGAGCCGCGGATCGACTTGATGAACGCCGACGTCACGTCGTAGTGCTGGTCGCCGTCGCGGTCGTAGCGGACCGCCGCCTTGTCCACGGTGGACTCCAGCAGCGCCAGCGTGATCACGCCGTCGTTGGACGCGAGCGCCGAGTCGGCCGCCGCCTCCAGCGCGGTCAGCGACCGGCGCGCGTCGCCGCCCGCCAACCGGATCAGGTGGTCCTCGGCGTCGGGCTCGACGGTGACCTTCCCGCCCAGGCCGCGCTCGTCGGACACGGCGCGCCGGATCACCGACCGCACGCCGTCGTCGGTCAGCGACCTGAGCTGCAGCACGAGCGAGCGCGACAGCAGCGGGGAGACGACCGAGAAGAACGGGTTCTCCGTCGTGGCCGCCACCAGCAGCACGATCCGGTCCTCGACCGCGCCGAGCAGCGCGTCCTGCTGGGTCTTGGAGAACCGGTGCACCTCGTCGATGAACAGCACGGTCGCCTCGCCCGAGCGCACCAGGCGCCGGCGGGCCTCGTCGATGACCGCGCGCACCTCCTTGACGCCCGCGGACAACGCCGACAGCGCCACGAACCGGCGCCCGGTCGCCTTCGAGACCAGGGTCGCGAGCGTGGTCTTGCCGGTGCCGGGAGGGCCGTAGAGCATCACCGACGCCGGGGTGGCGCCCTCGACCAGGCGGCGCAGCGGCGCGCCCGGCCCGAGCAGGTGGTCCTGGCCGACGACCTCGTCCAGCACGGCCGGACGCATCCGCACGGCCAGCGGGGCGTTGGCCGCGATGCGCTCGGCCTTCTCCTCGTCGGTCGCGCCGAAGAGGCCCTCGTCGAACAGACCCTCGCTCATGCGTTCGAGCCTAGTTGACGTGCCACCGGACCGGAGCGGGCCAGGTCGTGTGCGAGGATCGCGTCCCGTGCCCATCCCCCGCGCCGTGCTGCTCGCCGGACCGTCCGGCTCCGGCAAGTCGACCCTCGCCGCCCACCTCGGCTGGCCCGTCCTGCGCCTCGACGACTTCTACCGCGACGGCGACGACCCGCTGCTGCCCCGCGACGAGCACGGCCGCGCGGACTGGGACGACGTCGGGTCGTGGAACGCGGACAAGGCGCTCGCGGCGATCATCGAGCTGTCGGAGACCGGTTCGGTCGAGGCGCCCGTCTACTCCATCAGCGAGGACCGCGCGGTCGGCACGCAGACGATCGAACTGGGCGACGCGCCCGCGTTCATCGCCGAGGGGCTCTTCGCGGACCTGCTGGTGCGGGGTGCCCGCGAGGCCGGGGTGCTGCGGGACGCGATCGTGCTCGCGCCGAGCCCGCCGGTCACGTTCGTGCGCCGGTTCGCCCGCGACGTCGCCGAGGCCCGCAAACCGGTTCCGACGCTGGTCAGGCGCGGGCTGAGGCTGATGCGCGAGCAGCCGCAGGTGGTCAGGAGGTGCGTCGCGGCGGGCATGCGCCGCACGACGCCGGCGAGGGCCAGGACCGAGCTCGTTTCGTGATCGTGTTGATCTGTGCCCAGTGCCCTGATCTGGCAGGATCCCGCACACACCACGACCGGGGGTAGCCGCTATGTCCGAAACGCCGGGCTGGTCCTCACCAGACCAGCAGCCGAACCAGCCGCAGCAGCCGTACGGCTACAACGCGCCGCCTCCGCCCGGAGCGCAGCCGTCGATCAAGCCCGGCGTGATCCCGCTGCGGCCGCTGGCGGTCGGCGAGATCGTGGACGGCGCGATCACCACCATGCGCCGCTACCCGAAGCTGATCATCGGCGCGGCCGCGGTCGTCGCCGCGATCACGCAGATCATCGGCCTGCTGGTGCAGCTGCCCTTCCTCGACGACCTCACCGCGCTCGCCACGCTCGACCCGAACGCGATGACGGACCAGCAGATCCTGGACCAGTTCCGCGACTCGATGGTCGGGTTCTTCGGCGGCACGTTCCTGAGCGTCCTGCCGCTGCTGCTCGGCACGGTGTTCCTGTCCGGCTTCATCACCGTCGTCGTGGGCCACGCCGTGCTGGGCGAGCCCGTCACGTTCGCGCAGGCGTGGGAGGAGTTCAAGCCGCGCCTGCTGCCGCTGCTCGGCGCGACGCTGCTGTCCGGCCTGGTGATCACCGTCGGCCTGGTCTTCTGCGTCATCCCCGGCATCTACCTGTACGTGATCTTCGCGCTGGTCACGCCCGCGCTGGTGCTGGAGCGCTGCGGCGTCGGCGCCGCGTTCGGCCGCTCGAACACCCTCGTCAAGGGCGCGTGGTGGCGCACGTTCGGCGTCCTGCTGCTCACCATCGTGATCGGCTCGGTGATCAGCTGGATCATCAGCCTGCCGTTCGGCCTGCTGGGTGCCGCGAGCACCGGCTTCAGCGCCGACCCGACGGCCGTGCTGAGCGTCGGTGCGCTGGTCCTGTCGACGGTCGGCGCGATCATCGCCTCGACGATCACGCTGCCGTTCAGCTCGGCCGTGACCGTGCTGCTCTACGTCGACCGCCGGATGCGCGCCGAGGGCATGGACATCGAACTCCAGCGGGCCGCAGGACATGGCGGTCTCTGACGTACCGGTAGATCTCGGCCGGGACGAGGCGCGCGAGGCGGCCGCACGGGAGCTCGCCGACCCCGCGTACGTCTCGGACGACCCCAACCCGCTGGAACGCGCCCTCGACTGGGTGCTGGACCGCCTCGGCGAGCTCTTCGCCGGGGCGGGCGGCGTCAGCGGCATCACCGCCGTCACCGTGCTCGTCGTGGTCGCGGTGGTCATCGTCGTCGTCGTCCGGCTGCGCACGGGACGCACCACCCGGTCGCGCCGCGCGAGCGGAGAGGTGTTCGGGTCCGCGGTCAGGACGGCCGCCGAGCACCGCGCCGCCGCCGAGCGGGCCGCGGCCGAAGGCGAGCTCGCCGAGGCCGTGCGCGAGCGGTTCCGCGCCGTCGTGCGGGAGCTGGAGCAGCGCGGCGTGCTCGACGCCCGCGCCGGGCGCACCGTCGACGAGGTCGCCGCCGAGGCGGGACGGGCACTTCCGGACCTGGCAGGCGACCTGCGCAGTGCTGCCGTGCAGTTCGACGACGTCTGGTACGGCGGCCGTCCCGCGACCGGTGAGGGCTACCGGCGGCTCGTCTCCGTCGACGACAGGGTGCGCGGATGACGGCGGTCTCCCCCGACGCCCGGCGGATCTGGACGGCGGCGCGCGGTCCCCTGCTGATCGGCGTGATCATCCTGTTCGCGGCCGTCGTGCTCGCGTTGCTGCGCGGCAGCGGCGAGGGCGGCTCGCTCGACCCCCGCTCGTTCCGCCCGGAGGGCAGTCACGCGGTCGCGCGGCTGCTGGAGCGCAACGGCGTGCGCGTCGAGCTCACCGACGACGCCTCCGCCGTGGAGGGCGCGACGCTGTTCGTGACGCAGCCGAACCTGATCGACCCGCAGCGGCTGGCCGGCCTGAGCCGCCGCGCGGCCGCCACGGTGCTGCTGGCCCCCGCGGGCGGGGTCGGCCGCGTGGACACCGCGACCCGGCAGCCCGGCTGCCCGCTCGCGGCGAAGGCCGGTGCGGCGACCAGCGGCGGGTTCGTCTACGAGGGCGAACAACGCTGCTACGACTCGACGTTGGTCCGCACGGGCACCGTGACGACGATCGGCAACGGCGCGATCTTCACCAACCGCGACCTCGACTCCGAGGGCAACGCGGCGCTCGCGCTGTCGTTGCTGGGGCAGCACGACCGGCTCGTCTGGTACGTGCCGTCCGCGGCGGACCGCTCGCAGCAGAAGTCGCTGGGGGACCTGGTCCCGGACGGCTGGAAGTTCGGCGCGCTGCAGCTCGCCGTCGCGGTCGTGCTGATCGCGCTGTGGCGGGCGCGGCGGCTGGGCCGGGTCGTGCCGGAACGGCTGCCGGTCGTGGTGCGCGCCGCCGAGACCGTCGAGGGGCGCGCCCGGCTCTACCGCCGTTCGCACGCCGCCGGTCACGCGGCCGCCGTGCTGCGGCAGGCGGCACGCGACCGGCTGACCTCGCTGCTGGGGCTGCCCGCGGGAGACGACCCGGCGGACGAGATCGCGCGCAGGACCTCCCGTCCCGCCGCCGGGATCAGGACTCTGCTGTATTCCGAGGAGCCCGTGGACGACCGGGGGCTGGTCGCGCTGGCATCCGCGCTCGACGCACTGGAGAACGAGGTTCGCAAGGGATGACTGTCACCACAGAGGAAGCACGCACGGCGCTGGTGGCGTTGCGCACGGAGATCGGCAAGGCCGTGGTGGGCAACGACGCCGCCGTCACGTCGTTGATCCTCGCGTTGCTGTGCAAGGGGCACGTGCTCCTGGAGGGCGTGCCGGGCGTCGCGAAGACGCTGCTGGTACGGGCCCTCGCGCGGGCGCTGGACCTGTCGACCACGCGCGTGCAGTTCACGCCCGACCTGATGCCGGGAGACCTGACCGGGTCGCTGGTCTACGACTCGCACAGCGCGGCGTTCTCCTTCCGCCAGGGCCCCGTGTTCACGAACCTGCTGCTGGCCGACGAGATCAACCGCACGCCGCCCAAGACGCAGGCCGCGCTGCTGGAGGCGATGGAGGAGAGGCAGGTCTCGGCCGACGGGCAGACGCGGCCGCTGCCGGCGCCGTTCATCGTCGTGGCGACCCAGAACCCGGTGGAGTACGAGGGCACCTACCCGTTGCCCGAGGCCCAGCTGGACCGGTTCCTGCTCAAGGTCACCATGCCGATCCCGGCGCGGGAGCACGAGATCGACGTGCTGACGCGCCACGCCGCCGGCTTCGACCCGCGCGACCTCTCCTCGCTGTCGCCGGTCGCCGGTGCCGAGCACCTGGACGCCGGTTCCGCGGCGGTGCGTTCGCTGACCGTGGCGCCCGAGGTGATCGCGTACGTCGTCGACGTGTGCCGTGCGACGCGAGAGTCCCCGGCGGTTCGCCTGGGCGTTTCTCCGCGTGGCGCAACGGCTCTGCTCGCTGTGGCGCGCGCGTGGGCGTGGCTCTCGGGCCGTGACTACGTGACGCCCGATGACGTGAAGGCACTCGCACGGCCCGCGTTGCGGCACCGGCTGGAGCTGCGCCCGGAGGCCGAACTGGAAGGCGTCACGGCGGACGGCGTGCTGGACGGCGTGCTCGGCGCGGTCCAGGTGCCGCGCTGACGTGGCGCTCACGGGCCGCGCGGGGCTGCTCGCGCTCATCGGCGTCCTCGTGGTGGGTCTGCTCCTGCCGTCGTGGCAGGGCATCTTCCTCATGCTCGGCGTTCTCGTGCTGTGCGTGGCCGTCGACTTGGTGCTGGCCGCAGGCGTTCGGCGCCTGACGTTCACGCGCGCTGGGGCGACCTCGGTGCGTACGGGCGAGTTGTGTGTGGTGCAGCTGACTGTCCACAACCCCGGCCGTCGGTTGCGGGGTGTTCTTCGGGACGGATGGGCGCCCTCGGCTGGTGTCGTCGCAGACCGGGTTGTGGTGGACGTGCCTGCCGGCGGTTCGCGTGTGTTGTCGTTCGAGCTACGACCTGTGCGCCGGGGCGACCGCACGGCAGACCGTGTGACGGTGCGTTCCCTCGGTCCGTTGGGCATTGCGGCACGGCAGGGTTCGCATCAGGTGCCGTGGACCGTGCGCGCGCTGCCGCCGTTCCACAGCCGTCGGCACCTTCCGCCCCTGCTGGAACGCTTGCGCGAGTTGGACGGCCGTCGCGCGTCGCTGATTCGTGGCGCCGGCACGGAGTTCGACTCGTTGCGCTCGTACGTCATCGGTGACGACGTGCGGTCGATCGACTGGCGTGCGTCGGCTCGTTCGTCGGACGTGGTCGTGCGGACATGGCGGCCGGAACGCGACCGCCAGGTGACGATCGTGCTCGACACCTCGCGCACGTCGGCCGGACGGGTCGACGGCGTGCTGGGCGGGCTGCCGCGGCTCGACACGTCGATGGACGCCGCGTTGTTGTTGTCCGCCTTGGCTTCCCGCGCCCGAGACCAGGTCGACCTCCTGGCGTTCGGCACGAAGGTCCGCGCGTCGGTGCCGCGCGCTTCGCTCCCCGTGCTGGTGCAGGCGATGGCACCGCTGGAGGCCGAACTGGTGGAGTTCGACGCCCGCGGCGCGGTCGCCGAGGTGCTGCGCCGAGCCTCGCGGCGGTCGCTGGTGGTGTTGCTGACATCGCTGGAACCGTCGATCGAGCACGGCTTGCTGCCATTGTTGCCGGCATTGGCCGCACGGCACCGGTTGCTGATCGCGTCGGTGCAAGACCCGGCCGTGCACGCGATGGCCTCGGGCCGTGGCGACCTGGAGTCCGTGTACGCCGCCGCAGCAGCGGAACGGACGTTGGCCGAACGCCGTCGCATCACCGCTTTGCTGACACGGCACGGTGTCGACGTCGTGGACGCACTGCCCGACGACCTGCCGCGCGCACTCGCGGACCGCTACCTGTCGTTGAAGGCAGCGGGAAAGCTCTAAACGGAGACCGGTGCGACGTCCTCGCGTTCGCGCGCGTCCACGTCGCCCGTCTCGCCCTCCAGCGCGGCCCTCCGGCCGATGACGAACACGTAGAGCAGGAACAGCACCTCGGCGACGCCCCCGATGCCGACGCGCGCCCACGTCGGCAGCCCGGACGGCGTCACGAACCCCTCCAGCACACCGGAGACGAGCAGCACCACGACCAGCCCGAGCGCGACGGCGACCACCGACCGCCCCTCGGCGGCCAGCGCCGCGGCACGGGTGCGGCGGCCGGGGTCGATCACCTGCCAGCCCAGCCGCATGCCGATGCCGGCCGCGACGAACACCGCCGTCAGCTCCAGCAACCCGTGCGGCGCCAGCAGTCCGAGGAACAGCCCGCCGCGCCCGGCGCCGAACATGAGGCCGATGCCGACGGCGACGTTGAGGGCGTTGGTGAGGAGCAGGTAGACCGGCGGGATCGCGAACAGCACGCCGAGCAGCAGGCAGGCGGCGGAGATCCAGGCGTTGTTCGTCCAGACCTTCGCCGCGAACGACCCGGCGGGCCCGCTGGAGTAGTAGGCCTCGTACCCACCGCCCGCCCTGGTCATCTCGCGGATCTCCTCCGGCGCGGCGATGGTGGCCTGCACGTCCGGGTTCGTCGCGATCCACGCCGCGACGAGTCCGGTGACCAGGTAGAACGCGAGCCCGGCCGGCACCCACCAGCGCCAGCCGAGGTAGATCGCGGCGGGCAGGCGGTGGGTGAAGAAGCGGGTGACCACGCGCCACGCGGGGGTGTGCGCGCCGGTCAGCGCCGACCGCGCGCCCGCGACCAGGGCCGAGAGGCGTTCGACGGTGGCCGGGTCGGGCATCCGGCTGCGCACGGTCGACAAGTGTGTCGTGACGCGCTGGTACAGCTCGACGAGCTCGTCGGCCTCCGGCCCGCTGAGCCTGCCGGACCGCTTCACGAGCTGCTCGAGCCGCTGCCACGACGCGCGGTGGCGCTCGATGAACACGTCCAGATCCACGATGGGTCACACTATCGGCGTGGGGGACCTGGTAACCGGTGAAGCCGTAGTTCTGGACCTGCGCGTCGCACAGCTCGCGAGCAGGGCGGTGGCGTTCGCGTTCGACGTGGCCGTGCAGTTCGGCCTGCTGCTGCTCGTGTTCCTGCTCTCGCCCGTCGACTTCGACGGCGCGCTGCAGTCAGCGCTGGCACTGGCGCTGACGGTGGCCGTGATGATCGGCTACCCCACGGCGGTCGAGACGCTGACCCGCGGCCGTTCGCTGGGCAAGCTCGTCATGGGCCTGCGCGTGGTGCGCGACGACGGCGGCGCGATCCGCTTCCGCCAGGCCCTGGTGCGCGCTCTCGGCGGGTTCGTCGTGGACTTCTGGGTGCTCGGCCTGGGCGGCGCGATCGCGTTGTTCGTGTCGCTGTTCTCCGCGCAGGGCAAGCGGGTCGGCGACTACCTGGCGGGCACGGTGGTGATCCACACCCGTGTGCCGAAGCGCGAGGTCTCCCCGGTGGCGATGCCGCCGGAGATGGCGGACTGGGCGGCCGGCCTCGACCTCTCACAGCTGCCGGAGGAGCTGGCGCTGGCGGTGCGGCAGTACCTGACGCGGTACCCGGAGCTGAGCGAGAAGGCCCGCTGGGACCTCGGGGTGCGGCTGGCGGACGACGTGGGCAGGGCGGTGCGGTCGCCCCGAGTCGAGTACACGCATCCGCAGGCCTATCTCGCGGCGGTGCTGGCGGAACGACGCCGGCGCGCTTCCTAGGCGCCTGCCAGCCGGAGGCGTTCGGCCCCCTGCTCCCGGACCGCCTCCAGCGACACCGGCGCGTCCCCGTGCAACGCCTCCCACCGCGCGTTGTGCACCGCGGTCCACAGGCTCCCGGCCCACGCGACCTCCCACTCCTGCGCGCTGAACCGCCGCCCGCGAAGCTCCTGGTAGGTCTCCAGGAACGCCGCCGAACTCGCGATCGGCACCAGCCCCGGCGGTGAGGCGTTCGCGAAGGCGCCCGAGGCCGCACCCACGAGTGCCGCCTCCGGCTGCCCGCCCAGGCTGTCCCAGTCGTGCACGGCCAGCACCTCGCCGTCCTGCCAGCGCAGGTTCTGCGCCTCGAAGTCCAGGTGCCCCAGCACGCACGGCAGCCGGGTGGCCAGCAGCCGCGTGCGCAACCGCAGAGCCATGTCCACGACGAACACCGGCACCACGCTCTGGTCCCGCGCGTCCAGGAAGTCGATCGACGGCCACGGCCCCGGATCCGTGTGGTCCCACCGGGACCAGCGCGGGTTCGGCAGCGGCGGCGCGACCGGCACGTCGGACAACGCGGCCATCAGCCGGGCGTAGACGGCCGCGTACCGCCTGGCCACCGCGGCGGAAGTGCCCGGCAGCATCGTGCCTCCGGGCAACGCCTCCTCCGCGTGCACGGCCAGTCCGCCCACCGCGACGACCGGCGTGATCGGGCGCGGGCACGGCAGTCCGCGCGAGGCCAGCACCGACTGCACGGCCAGGCAGGAGGCAGCGCGGCCGTCGTCCTCGCGGGCCTTCACGTAGACCCGGCGGCCGTCGGCCAGGCGCACGCCGTGCACCGACGAGGTCGACACCCGCGAGCAGAACACCTCGGCCGGTGCGCTCCCCAGCTCGGAAGCGCACCAGGCCGCGAGGTCGAAGGTCATGCGCCGAGCAGTTCCTGCAGCAGCAACGGGTTCATGTAGTCGTCGTAGCGGACGATCTCGCCGTCGCGCAACCGGATGATCGCGACGGCGGTGAAGGTGTAGTGGTCCTGCTTCACCTTCGACCAGCCGCGGTGGGTGATCTCCGAGACCACCACGGCGGGGTCGTGGGTGAGCCAGCACTGCGCCTCGACGTGCTGGATCTCGATCCGCTCCCGCACGGACGCGCCGCGGACCCGGGAGAAGTACGCGCGGAGCTCCTCGCGGCCGCGGACCTCCTCCGGCTGGAAGGACGTCGGGAACCGGTAGGCCATCACGCCGTCCTCGGCGAAGAGGTCGGCGAACCGGGCGTGCGTCTCCTCCCCCGCCACCATGCGGCGGACGTGCTCGACGATCTGTTCTGGCGTGCGTGCCATGCCGTGCCCCCAAGACTCGTAGAATCGGAACGGTGACCCCGCTTAGGACGATACGGAACGCACGCCCCGGTTGGCAACGATGAGAGCCGATGCGGCGCGCAACCGCGAGAAGGTGCTGGACGCGGCACGGCAGCTGTTCGCCGAACAGGGCTACGAGGTGCCGTTGGACGAGATAGCCGTGCGGGCGGGCGTCGGGCCCGGCACCGTCTACCGCCACTTCCCGACGAAGCAGGCGCTGTTCCAGGCCGTCACCGAGACGCGCGTGTCGGCCATGATCGCGTCCGCCGACGAGCCCGCGGAGAGCCCCGGGGAGGCGTTGTCCGCGTTCCTCGGGCGGATGGCGGACGAGGCGGCGGCGAAGCGGGACATGACGGACGCCTTCACGCTCTCAGCCGGTCTGCGCGAGAGCCTGCACGCCGCGCTGGGCGGCCTGCTCGCCCGGGCCCAGGAGTCCGGAGAGGTGCGCGCGGACGTCACGGCGACCGACCTCGTCGTGCTGATGAAGGGGCTGCTGCAGAACATGCACGAGGGCGCGAACCCCGCGGTGCTGCTGGAGATCGTGCTCGGCGGTCTTCAGAGCCGGAAGCCGTAGGGCAGTTCCAGGCGGTGCCGCGCGAGCAGGTCGGCGTCGGCGAGGAGCTCGCGGGTGGGGCCGTCCGCGACGACCACGCCGTCGTCGATCAGCACGCTGCGGGGGCAGATCTGCAACGCGAACGGCAGGTCGTGCGTGACCATCAGCATCGTGCGGTCCAACGACAGCAGCAGTTCGGCGAGCTCGCGCCGCGCCACCGGTTCGAGGTTCGCGGACGGCTCGTCGAGCACCAGGACCTCGGGGTCGCAGGCGAGCACGGACGCCAGCGCGACGCGGCGGCGCTGGCCGCCCGAGAGGTGCAGCGGCGAGCGGCCGGCGACGGACTCCATGCCGACGGCGCGCAACGCCCGCAGCACCCGGCCGTCCACGTCGGACATGCCGAAGTTGCGCGGCCCGAACGCCACGTCCTCGGCGACCGTCGGGCTGAACAGCTGGTCGTCGGGGTCCTGGAAGACGAGGCCGACGCGGCGGCGGATCTCGCGCAGGTTCTTCCTGGTCACCTCGAGGCCGGCGACCGACACCGTGCCCGAGCCGCCGGAGTGGACTCCGTTGAGGTGCAACGCGAACGTGGTCTTGCCGGCGCCGTTCGGGCCGAGCACCGCGACGCGTTCGCCGCGCTCCACCCGCAGGTCGACGCCGAACAGCGCCTGGTGCCCGTCGGGGTAGGCGAAGGCGAGCTTCGAGACCTCCAGCGCGGGTGCCTCCGGGGTCTCCGGCACGAAAGTCACCGAACCTCCAGGACTGCCGGTCCAGCCGCGCGACACCATTGCGAGGTGCACCCTCTCTCCGCGTTCGTAGGACCGGATGAACAACGTGCCGACCGAGCGCGCCGTGGCGCCCGCCTGCCACAGGAACCGCGGGTCGTCGCCGCGGGAGATGCGGGCGACGCGCATGCGCTTCGCCTCCCCCACCACCACCTCGCCGTAGCGGAGCATCAGCGTGGCGATCATGATCAACGGCGCGGGCACGCGCAGCGCCTGCAGGCCCTCGAGCAGCTCACCGGGAGCCGTCGTGGCGGCCAGCGTCAGGCTGACCAGCACACCGAGCGTTCCCTTGACGAGGATGTTCCAGCCCGCGAGCGAGCCCTCGACGGAGACGGAGAAGCCCAGGAAGTCGGCGCGCGGGTCCGTGCCGAAGATCGGCAGCAGGAACGCGAGCACGACGAACGGCGCCTCGATCACCGAGCGCTTGAGGAACCACTGCACGGGCACCCGCGCCACCGCCCACACGGCGACGATCACCAGCAGGTAGACCCCGAACAGCGGGAACCACGTGCGCGGTGTCGCCACGACGCCCAGCACGGCCCCGAACGCCACGAGGATCTTCACGTGGGGCGCGAGGCGGTGCACCGGCGAGTCGCCGGCGTGGTGCAGGACGTCGTGGCTGCCGCTCACTTCGCGGCAGGCTTCTTGCGCAGCAACCAGAACAGCCCGAACGACACGGCGAGCACCACGACGACGCCGAGCACGCCCGCCAGGCCGGTGAACTTGTCGTCACCGCCGAGCGCGTAGTCGGCGAACGCGCTGCCGGCGAACGGGTGCTCCTGCGCGTGCTCCGCGATGCCCGTCTCCTCGACGGTCTTGTCGAGGCCGTCCGGGTCGCCGGAGGCGAAGTAGGACAGCACGCCCGCGATCAGCAGCGACACCACCGCGAACCCGAGGAAGAACTTCTTCACGACCGCACCTCCAACGGCTTCCGATTGCCCCTGAGCAGGTAGACGAGATCGGGCCGGATCGCCGCGACCGACGTGACCGTCACCGCCGTGATCAGGCCCTCACCGATGCCGATCAACGCGTGCAGGCCCCACATCAGCACCGCGACCTTGCCGATCTCGACGCCACCGACCCCGCCGATCGCGTACTCGAGGACGAAGCCCGTCGACGCCACCACGGTGTTGACGAACGCCGAGATGAACGCGACGGCGGCCAGGCCGCCCTTGCCCCGCGCGGCGAGCTTGCGCAGCGCGACGGCGACGAGGAACCCGGTCACGGTGCCGATCAGCGCCATGTTGGTGACGTTGGCGCCGAGCGCGGTCAAGCCGCCGTCCGCGAACAGCAGCGCCTGCACGACGAGCACGATCGTCACGCACAGCGCGCCGACGTACGGGCCGACGAGGATCGCCGCGAGCGCGCCGCCGAGCAGGTGGCCGGAGGCGCCGGGCAGGATCGGGAAGTTGATCATCTGGACGGCGAAGATGAACGTGGCCACCAGGCCCGCCATCGGCGCCGTCCGGTCGTCGAGGTCGGCGCGAGCCCTGACCAGCGCGTACCCGACCCCCACGGCCGCGATGACGAGGAACACGACCGACACCGGCGCGTTCAGCAGACCGTCGCTCATGTGCATGGCAACAGGTGACATGGGCCAGAACGCTAATTGCCCGGCATCGGCTGTGGCTAGGACTGTGCAACAACAATCCCGATGCAGTAAGGCGTCGGTCGTCACACCGCGGCGCACCCTGTACCGGTTCGCCCGGTTCGTCCCCCGGCGGCTCGTCGCCGTGCGGGCATCTGCCGTAACGTCCAAATTCGAACATCCGGATTTCTGGACGAGTGGGGTGTGCGGTGGACCTTCAGCACTGGCTCAACGAGGCGCTGGCCAACCACGAGAAGTGGGCCGCCGAGTACGGAGCCTTCACACCCCACTCGTCGACGCAGGTCGACCCGACGGTGTTCGGCTCGGCGCTCGCGGAGCTGCAGGACCGGCTGCGCGACAACTACCCGTTCTTCCACCCGCGCTACGCGGGCCAGATGCTCAAGCCGCCGCACCCGGCCGCGGTCGTGGGCTACCTGTCGGCGATGCTGATCAACCCGAACAACCACGCGCTCGACGGCGGTCCCGCCACCGCCGCCATGGAACGCGAGGTGGTCGGGGAGCTCGCGGCGATGTTCGGCTACGGCGAGGGCCACCTCGGCCACCTGACCTCCAGCGGCACGATCGCGAACCTGGAGGCGCTCTTCGTCGCCCGTTCGCTGCATCCGGGCCGTGGCATCGCGTACTCCTCCGAGGCGCACTACACGCACTCACGGATGTGCGGCGTGCTCGCGATCGAGGGGTTCCCGGTGGCCGTGGACGGCCGTGGCCGCATGGATCTGGACGCCCTCGAGGAGCTGTTGAAGACCGGAAAGGTCGGAACGGTCGTCGTCACGCCCGGAACTACCGCTTTGGGTGCCGTCGAACCGGTGCATCTCGTGCTGGACGTCGCACGCCGCTACGACGTGAGGGTGCACGTCGACGGTGCGTACGGCGGCTTCTTCACCCTGCTCGCGGGCACCGACCTGGACCCCGAACCGTGGGAGGCCATCGGCTCGTGCGACTCGGTGGTGGTGGACCCGCACAAGCACGGTTTGCAGCCCTACGGGTGCGGCGCCGTCCTGTTCCGCGACTCGTCGGTCGGCCGCTTCTACCTGCACGAATCGCCCTACACGTACTTCACGTCCGACGAGCTGCACCTGGGTGAGATCAGCCTGGAGTGCTCCCGGGCGGGGGCGGCCGCGGCCGGCCTCTGGCTGACCCTGCGACTGCTGCCGCTGACCCGCGGCGGACTGGGCGAGGTCTTGGCGGCGGGACGGCGGGCGGCCGTGCGGTGGGCGTCGATGATCCGCGAGTCGGAGCACCTGGAGCTCTACCAGGAGCCCGAGCTCGACATCGTGACCTACTTCCCCCGCACCAGCCCGTTGAGCCTGTCGGCCGTCGACGCCGCGTCGCACCGGGTGATGGAGACCGGCATGAACGCCGCCGTCGACCCGGTGTTCCTGAGCGTGGCACGGGCGTCGAGGGCGGCGTTCGCGGCGCGGCACCCCCGGGTGGTGGCCGACGCCGACGGGGCACGGGTGCTGCGCAGCGTGCTGATGAAGCCGGAGTCCGAGGAATACCTGGACACGCTGCACGCGCGGGTGTCGGAGCTGGTCTGAGCCCTGCGCTCTGGCCGGTCAGACCCCCGGCGACGCCGAAGTGGGCGGCTCACTCCCGGTGAGCCGCCCTGACAGCGCGTGATCAGCCGTGCTTGGCCCGGCGGCCGGAGCGCCGCGGCGGCAGCGGCGTGTCCCCGCGCAGGTCGAGCCGGCGCTGCTCGCCGTTGGCCTCGAGGTGCGTGACCATGCGGCGCAGCATCTCGGCCAGCGACTGGGCCTCCGACGACTCCAGCGGGTCGGAGACGAAGACCTCCTCCTCGTTGAACTTCGGGAAGAGGTCGGCCATCAGCTCCTCACCCTCGGGGGTGAGGCGCAGGACCGCGAGGCGCCCGTCGGTGGGGTGGCCCATGCGCTCCAGCAGGCCCCTGGACTGCAGCGTCTTGGCGACGCCGGTCAGGGTGCCCTTGGAGATGCCGGCCTCCTCGGCGACGTAGCGCGTCTCCATCTCGCCCCAGATCCACACGACCCAGAGCACGACGAAGCCGGTCCAGGTCAGATCGCTGGTGCGCAGCACGGAGTTCTCGAGGTGCTGGCGGATGGCGGTCGCGGCGCGGTGGATGTTCGACACCGCCGCCATCTGCTCGCGGTGCAGCGGCACCGCGCCGAGCTTCGCCTGAACGGCTTTCTCGGTCTCGGCAATCGTGTGGTGACCAGACAACTCAAAGTCTCCCGTGCTCGAGCTCAGGTGTTCCCGGCACAATACTTGCGGTTCCGAACTATGTCTGTGATGTGGTGCGAGTCCGTCCGCACCCACTTTGATCACGATCCCACATCGTGCAAGATCTCGTGACGGTCGTCACCCGTCCAGTTACGGACTGTTGCCCCGTGGTGGACGATGAGTGCGGAGCACCACTGAGACCGAACACGGTCTTCACTCCGCGGACGGGTCGATGGCGTGTGCCCCTCGACGTTATCCCCTCCGCGCCAGCGACACACTGTGCCGGAAAGGTAGTCCGACGTGGTCGGTGAACAGGTGACACGGGAACTCGCGACGAGACTGGGCGAGGGCGGGATCGACGTGGTGCGCGTCGTCTTCCCCGACCTGCTCGGCACCGACCGCGGCCGTGACGTCCTCGTGGAGCATCTACCAGCGGTGATACAGCGCGGGCTGTCGTTCTGCCGCGCCGTCTACAGCACCACGCCCGGAGGGAAGACCACGGAGAACGGGGGTGTGCTCGACGCCGGGCTGCCCGACGTGACGGTGGTCCCCGACCTCGACACGCTGCTGCCGATCCCGTGGGAACCGGGTGTCGCGTGGTGCATCGGCGACGCCGTGAGCCCGTCCGACGAGAGACCCGTGGACGAATCGCCCCGGCAGGTGCTGCGCCGGGCGCTGGAGATGTTCGAGACCACCGGGCTGCAGCCGGTGATCGGTCCCGAGTTGGAATATTTTCTCTGCGAACCCGACGAAGATCGCCCGAACGGGTGGCGGCCCTACTGCGACGAGCCGGGGAACGTGTATGCGACGGGCCGCCGCGGCGATTCCGACGGTCATCTGCTGAGAACTCTTCGCACTCTCAGTTCCGCGGGCCTGCAGACCACCGGCGGCAACCACGAGTACGCGGGCGGGCAGTTCGAGATCAACCTCGTCCACTCCCCCGCGATGGACGCCGCCGACCGGGCGTTCCGCTTCAAGACGAGCGTGAAGGAACTGGCCAGGCGCGAGGGCCGGCTCGCCACGTTCATGGCCAAGCCCTTCAACGACGGCGGCGGCTCCGGCTTCCACCTGCACCTCTCGTGCCACGAGAAGGACGGCCGCAACGCGTTCCAGGCCGCGGGCACCTCGCACGGCCTGTCCGACGAGGCGCGCTGGGCCATCGGCGGCATCCTCCAGCACGCGCCGGCGCTGGCCGCGCTGCTCAACCCCACGGTCAACTCGTACAAGAGGTTCGGGCCGGACTCGCTCGCGCCGTGGCTGATCGACTGGGGCCTCGACAACCGCAGCGCGATGCTGCGCGTGCCGGCCGAGCGCGGCGAGACCACCCGCCTCGAGCTGCGGCTCGGGGACGCGAGCGCCAACCCCTACCTCGGCATCGCGGGCCTGATCGCGGCCACCTACCTGGGCATCCGCGACCGCATCGATCCGCCGCGGCCGTCCGCGGGCTACGGCTACGACCCGTCGAAGGCCCCGACGCTGCCCGCCACCCTGCCCGACGCGCTGGCCCACCTGGAGGAGGACACCGCGATGGTCGAGGTGCTGGGCAAGGACTTCGTGAGGTCCTATGTGGACTTCAAGTGGGAGGAGGTGGCCCGGTTCCAGCGGTACGTGACCGACTGGGAGTTCACCGAGTACGCGTACCACCTATAGTTCACCTGCGATGACTGCACTCACGGACCGGCTCACCTCGATCGCCGACGAAGACGAACTGTTCGACACCTTCTCCCACTGGGCCGCCGAACGCGGCCTCGCGCTGTACCCGGCGCAGGAGGAGGCGGTCATCGAACTCGTCTCCGGGGCCAACGTCATCCTCAGCACGCCGACCGGTTCGGGCAAGAGCCTGGTGGCCATCGGCGCCCACCTCGTCGCCATGGCCGGCAACCAGCGCAGCTTCTACACGGCGCCGATCAAGGCGCTGGTCTCGGAGAAGTTCTTCGCGCTGTGCGAGGTGTTCGGCCCGAAGAACGTCGGCATGATGACCGGCGACGCCTCGGTCAACGACCAGGCGCCCATCATCTGCTGCACGGCGGAGATCCTCGCGAACATCGCGCTGCGCGACGGGGCGGCCGCCGACGTCGGCCAGGTCGTGATGGACGAGTTCCACTTCTACAGCGAGCCCGACCGCGGCTGGGCGTGGCAGGTGCCGCTCGTCGAGCTGCCGCAGGCGCAGTTCCTGCTCATGTCGGCGACGCTCGGCGACGTCTCGTTCTTCGAGAAGGACCTGACCCGCCGCACCGGCCGCCCGACCGCGGTGGTCCGCTCGGCGCAGCGGCCGGTGCCGCTCAACTTCCAGTACGTCTCCACGCCGCTGCACGAGACGATCGAGGACCTGCTGCACGGCCGTGAGGCACCGATCTACGTCGTGCACTTCACCCAGGCCGCCGCGCTGGAGCGCGCGCAGTCGCTGATGAGCGTGAACGTCGCCTCGAAGCCGGAGAAGGAGGAGATCGCGGCGGCGATCGGCAACTTCCGGTTCTCCTCCGGCTTCGGCAAGACGCTGTCGCGGCTCGTGCGCCACGGCATCGGCGTGCACCACGCGGGCATGCTGCCCAAGTACCGCCGCCTGGTCGAGCAGCTCGCGCAGGCGGGCCTGATGAAGGTCATCTGCGGCACCGACACCCTCGGCGTCGGCATCAACGTGCCGATCCGCACGGTCGTCTTCACCGCGCTGTCGAAGTACGACGGCACGCGCACCCGGATCCTCAAGGCCCGCGAGTTCCACCAGATCGCGGGCCGCGCGGGCCGGGCGGGCTTCGACACCGTGGGCACCGTGGTCGTGCAGGCGCCCGAGCACGAGGTCGAGAACATCAAGGCGCTCGCGAAGGCGGGCGACGACCCGAAGAAGCGCCGCAAGGTCGTGCGCAAGAAGGCGCCGGACGGGTTCGTGTCGTGGAGCGAGTCGACGTTCGACCGCCTCGTCGGCGCCGAGCCGGAGCCGCTGACGTCGTCGTTCCAGGTCTCGCACGCGATGCTGCTGAACGTGATCGGCCGTCCCGGCGGTGGCGCGTTCGGGGCCATGCGGCACCTGCTCGAGGACAACCACGAGGACCGGTCCAAGCAGCTCAAGCACATCAAGCGCGCGCTCGCGATGTACCGGGCGCTGGTCGCGGCGGGCGTCGTGGAGCGCGACGGCGACGACTTCCGGCTGACCGTGGACCTGCAGTTCAACTTCGCGCTGAACCAGCCGCTGTCGCCGTTCGCGCTGGCCGCGATCGAGCTGCTCGACCGCGAGGCGCCGGGCTACGCCCTCGACGTGCTGTCGGTGATCGAGTCCACCCTCGACGACCCGCGGCAGATCCTGGGCGCGCAGGAGCACAAGGCGCGCGGCGAGGCGATCGGCGCGATGAAGGCCGACGGCATCGAGTACGACCAGCGCATGGAGCTGCTCGACGAGGTCACCTACCCCAAGCCGCTGCAGGAGCTGCTGGAGGCGGCGTTCCTCACCTACCGGCGGGGTCACCCGTGGGTCGGCGACTACGCGCTGTCCCCCAAGGGCGTCGTGCGCGACATGTACGAACGCGCGATGACGTTCACGGAGTACGTGTCGTTCTACGGCCTCGCCCGCTCCGAGGGCCTCGTCCTGCGCTACCTCGCCGACGCCTACAAGGCGCTGTCGCAGACGGTGCCGGAGGAGGCCAAGACCGAGGAGCTGCAGGACCTGATCTCGTGGCTGGGCGAGCTGGTCCGCCAGGTCGACTCGTCGCTGATCGACGAGTGGGAGAAGCTCACGAACCCGGACGGCGTCGTCGAGGAGGTCCGCGTCGACCTGCCGCCCGCCGTCACCCGCAACGTCCGCGCGTTCCGCGTGCTCGTCCGCAACGCGCTGTTCCGCCGCGTGGAGCTGGCCGCGAAGCGCGACTGGTACTCCCTGGGCGAGCTCGACCACGAGTCGGGCTGGACGGCCAAGGAGTGGATGGACGCCCTGGAGCCGTACTTCGAGGAGCACTCGGACATCGGCGCGGGCCCGAACGCGCGCGGCCCGGCGTTCCTCATCATCAACGTCGAGCCCGAGCGCTGGGTGTGCCGGCAGATCTTCGAGGACCCGGCCGGCGACAAGGACTGGGGCTTCAACGCCGAGGTCGACCTGGCGGCGTCGGACGAGGTGGGCGAGGCGGTCGTGACGATCACGGACGTCGGCCGGCTCTGACCCCACCGGGCGAGCCGGGCAGCGCGAGGTCGTTTCCGGCCTCGCGCTTTTTCGTGCCGCGACCGGTCCCGTGCAACCGAGGGCACAGTCGATCACTTCGGCGGCGGCCCGCCGGCGCACGATCGTAGAACCGTCCACCATTTCCTGCGGCACTCCCGCAAAAGAGTTAATTGGTTCACCGAGGACTTTGCGACCGGCTAACGCAATGCGGTGATTTCCTGCGACCCGCGACACACCGGTTCGGCCCAACACCCCGGCTCCACCTGGCCCATCTCACCGGCAGAACCGGTGCAGGACGGGCTGCGAGGGCTAAACGTCCTGTTGAGACGCAATGGAGTGCGATTGACCTTGTCCGCCGCAATGGGGCAACATCAGTGCGCTGGACCACCGTTGCCGAGATATGGTGTCGCCCAGTGGGGGAAATGTTCGCACTCGTCCTCACCCGCTGTCGCGGCACGACGGGAGGAATGAAGTGGACCCGGCACTGGACGCGCTGCGCGCCCGGCTGGCGGAGATCGTCGCGTCACCGCCGGACAACACCGACGACCTCGTCGACACGCTGAGCGGTCTCGCCAAGCTCTCGAACCAGTGGTCCGAAGCGATCCAGGCGTTGCGCGCTCCGACCCGCAGGCTGGTCGGGCCCGCCGCCGCCGCGTCCGTGAGCGTGGCCGCCCGCCGTGCCGAGGAGTCGTTCATCGAGCTGGAGATCACGCTCGGTGACGCGCTCGCGGCCGCGCCCCGCGCCGTCCGCCAGCCCTGACCCCTCCTCCGGCGCCCCGCGCAGCACACCCGATCGAGGGTGGTCACGCGGTTTGCGTCTGGCATTCGAGACACACCCGATCGGAGGGTTTCCGCACGTCCTCCCCCTGGCGGATGATTCGGCCCGCCGGTTTCGAGGGCGGGGAGGGGGTGCTCGGCTGTGCGCACGCGTGGCACACGCACCCCCGTGGCGGGTCACCCTCCGTGAGGGGGCATGATCGCGTATCCGACGCCCTCGGCTCACCGTGCGCGTGAGGCCGGACGTGGTCCGGCCGCCGCCACGTGAGGGTCGGCCGTACACAGTTTGGACTCGATCTCGATGACCTCTGGTCTGCCCTGCCCCGTCTGCGAGGGGCCGGATCGGCGTGGCAGCCTCGAGCGCTCCCTGCGGGTGCTCGCCGTCGACGACGAGGCACCCGCGCTGGAAGATCTCGTGTACCTGCTGCGTTCCGACCCGCGCATCGCGCACGTGGAGGCGGTCACCGACGCGACGAAGGCGCTGCGGGTGCTGCACCGGGCCATGGACGCCGGTCAGCCGCTGGACGCCGTGTTCCTCGACATCCGCATGCCCGGGCTCGACGGTCTCGACCTCGCCCGCGTGCTCTCCCGGTTCGCCCAGCCGCCGCCCATCGTGTTCGTGACGGCGCACCAGCAGCCCGCCGTGGAGGCGTTCGAGCTCAAGGCGCTCGACTACCTGCTCAAGCCGGTGCGCCAGGAGCGGCTCGCCGAGTCCGTGCACCGCATCGTGCACGAGGTGTGGGACTCGAAGACCGCCGCCGAACCGGCCGCTCCCCCGTCCGCGCAGCCCGCGGGCGGCACCCCGCCCGAGGTCGGTGACGAGGTCATCCCCGTCGAGCTCGGCGGCGTCACGCGCTTCATCCGCCTCGCCGACATCCGGTACGTGGAGGCGCACGGCGACTACGCCCGCCTGCACACCGCGACCGGCAGCGGCCTGGTGCGCGCGGCGTTGAACGGCCTGGAGGAGCGCTGGCGCAGCGCCGGGTTCGTGCGCATCCACCGCAGCCACCTGGTGTCGCTCGGGCACATCGACGAGATGCGCCTCGAGGACGGCCACCTCAGCGTCACGATCGGCGGCGCCGTGCTGCCGGTCAGCCGCCGCCACGCGCGGCACCTGCGGCAGCTGCTCGTGCGCCGCACCGGGCCCGGATCGTCCGGGGGCGCGCACCCGAGGAACGGGCTCGGGTCGTGACGACGCCACCACCCCACCGGCCGACGCCCAGGCCGGTCCAGCGCGTGGTGGTGACGAGCCCGCGCACGCGGGCGCCCCGGGCACGCCGCCCCTACCCCGCCACGCGCGAGATCAACGAGCAGAGCGAGCTCGGCGCCGTCTACATGCGCACGCTGATCCGGGCGCAGCGGCGGCTGGGCCTGTCCGTGTGCCTGGTGACGTGCGGTGCGCTCGGGCTGCTGCCGCTGCTGTTCGCGATCGAGCCGGAGCTCGGGAAGTTCCGGGTGCTCGGCCTCGGGCTGCCGTGGTTCCTGCTCTGCGTGGCGACGTGCCCGATGCTGCTGCTGGCCGGCTGGTTCTACGTGCGGCAGGCCGAGCGCAGCGAACGGGAGTTCGCGGAGCTGGTCGAACGTCCATGACGAGCGGGTACGCCGTCGTGGCGGTGGTGGTCGTCGTCCTGGACACGATCCTGGTCGGCGCCTACGGCCTGCGCGTCTCCCGCACGACGTCCGACTTCTACGTCGCCTCGCGCACGGTGTCGCCGTGGTGGAACGCTTCGGCGATCGGCGGCGAGTACCTGTCGGCGGCGTCGTTCGTCGGCATCGCGGGGCTGATCTTCGCCTACGGGCCGGACATGCTGTGGTTCCCGGTCGGCTACACGGCCGGGTACCTGGTGCTGCTGACGATGGTCGCGGCGCCCCTGCGGCGTTCCGGCGCCTACACGCTGCCGGACTTCGCCGAGGCGCGGTTCCGGTCGCGGACGGTGCGCGCGGTCGCGTCGGTCCTGGCGCTCGCGATCGGCTGGCTGTACCTGCTGCCGCAGCTCGAGGGCGCGGGCCTGACGCTGAACACCGTCACGGGCGCGCCGGACTGGGTGGGCGCGCTGATCGTCACCGCCGTCGTGACGGTGAACGTGATGTCCGGCGGGATGCGGTCGATCACGTTCGTGCAGGCCTTCCAGTACTGGCTCAAGCTCACCGCGATCACCGTGCCGATCGTGTTCCTGGTGGTCGTGTGGCAGGTGCACGGCGCGCAGTCGCTGACCGAGCCCGAGTACCCGGCGTTCCGGCAGGACACCGAGGTCGCGTTCCAGCGCCAGACCACGATCCACGCCGAGCAGCCGGTGCGGATCAGGGGCACGGGCGAGGTCGACGGCGTGCGCGTGCAGGACGGCAGCCTCACGCTGTCCGGGGGCTACCACCGCATCGGCCAGGGCTCGGAGTTCACGTTCCCCAAGGACGCGCCCGTCCCCCACCTGTCCACGATGGCCCACAACACCGACGAGACGTGGTCGCTGCCGATGTCGAGCGGCGCGGACTTCCCGTTGTACGGGGCCTACTCGCTCATCATCGCGACCTTCCTCGGCACGATGGGCCTGCCGCACGTGATCGTGCGCTTCTACACCAACCCGAACGGCACGGCCGCGCGCCGCACGACGTTGATCGTGCTGGGCCTGCTGTCGGTCTTCTACCTGATGCCGCCGATCTACGGCGCTCTCGGCCGCATCTACACGCCGGAGCTGCTGATGACCGGCCAGACCGACGCGGTGGTGCTGGTGCTGCCGGCCCGCGTGCTCGACGGCGTCGGCGGCCAGCTCCTCGGCGCGCTGGTGGCGGGCGGGGCGTTCGCGGCGTTCCTGTCGACGTCGTCGGGCCTCGTCGTGTCGCTGGCCGGGGTGCTGTCGCAGGACGTGCTGCGGCTGGGCGGCGTGCGCGGGTTCCGGATCTCGGCGGTGCTGGCCGGGCTCGTGCCGCTCGCGATGACGTTCGTGTCGACGGGCATGCCGGTCGCGGACATGGTCGGCCTGGCGTTCGCGGTGGCGGCGTCGTCGCTGTGCCCGTTGCTGCTGCTGGGCATCTGGTCGTCGAAGACGACGACCGTGGGCGCGGTGGCGGGCATGCTCGCGGGCGGCGTCCCCGCTCTGACCGCCGGTCTGGTGACGATGTTCACCGACACCGGCGACTCCTGGTACGAGGTGCTGCTCTCGCGTCCTGCCGCGTGGACGGTGCCGCTCGGCTTCACGGTGATGTACGTGGTCTCGCTGCTGACGCAACGGCACGTGCCGCCGGGAGTGCAACGCACGATGGTCAAGCTCCACGCCCCCGAGAACCTCGGGCTGGACGGCTCCGGTCCCTCGTCGGGCCACGAGCGAAGCTAGAAGGTGACGTGACGTGCAGGACTTCCTCACCGCGGCCGCGATCCTGATCGTGGGCGGCGCGGCCGTGCTCGTGCTGTGGCACGGCACGCGCAACCGGCAGTCGCTCTCGACCGAGGCCCAGCGCGTCACCTACGAGACGCTGCACACGGCCTGGTCGGCCGCCCCTCCGCTGCGCGCGGGCCTGGTCCCGGACGCGGCGAAGAAGTCCGCCCGCCACCTCCGCACCCTGCTGGACACCCCGGCGCTCGCGCTGACCGACGAGACGGAGGTCGTGGCCTGGGAGGGCGTCTCCGAGCACCACGCCGCCGAGGCGATGGCCCAGGCGGAGGACGTGTTCCTGACCGGCCGCACCCAGGCGTTCGACATCGGCTGCGCCGAGCCGAACTGCCCGATCAACTGCGCGGTGGTCGCCCCGCTGACCGTCGAGGGCCGGGTGGTCGGCACCCTGGCCGCCTACTCGCGGGAAGCCTCCGCGGGCCTGGTCCGCGCCACGAACCAGGTGGCCCGCTGGGCGGCGGGCCAGCTGGAGCTGGCCGAGCTCGACCGCTCCCGCACCCGCCTCGTCGAAGCCGAGGTGCGCGCCCTGCGGGCCCAGATCTCCCCGCACTTCATCTACAACTCGCTGTCCGCTATCGCCTCCTACGTCCGCACGAACCCGGAGCGCGCCCGCACCCTGCTGCTCGACTTCGCGGACTTCACCCGCTACTCCTTCCGCCGCCACGGCGACTTCACCACCCTGGCCGAGGAGCTCCGCTCGATCGACCAGTACCTGGCCCTGGAACGGGCCCGCTTCGGCGAACGCCTGAAGGTCACCCTCCAGGTCGCCCCGGAGGTCCTGCCGGTCACCGTCCCGTTCCTGTGCCTGCAACCGCTGGTCGAGAACGCGGTGCGCCACGGCATGGAGGGCAAGGTGGAACCGGGCCACATCCAGATCTACGCCAACGACGGCGGCGCCGAAGCCCACATCACGATCGAGGACGACGGCATCGGCATGGACCCCGACAAGCTCCGCCGCACGCTGGCCGGGCAGGTGGACGAGTCGGCGGGCATCGGCCTGGGCAACATCGACGAGCGGCTGCGCCGCGTCTACGGCGACGAGTACGGCCTGGTGGTCGAGACGGCGTGCGGGCTGGGCACGAAGATCACCGTGCGGGTGCCGAAGTACCAGGCGGGCATCAACGGCATGTGACCGCGCCCGGCACGACAAAGCCGGGGGCGCCCCCGGTTCGGGGGCGCCCCCGGCGCAGAACGGACGAGCTCAGCCGGCAGCCTTCGCCGCCCGCCGATCGGCCGCGTCGAGCACGGCCCTGATCCAGTCGAGCTCGTCGGTCCCGCAGGCCCCCTCGGCCGCGGCCCTGCGCAACCGCACCCACAGCCCCAGGTCGGTCCACTCCTGGAACCGCCGGTGCACGGTGGGCACGGTCACGCCGAACGAAGCGGGCAGGTGCCGCCAGGCACAGCCCGAGGAAAGGACGAACACGATCGCGGTGAACACCGACCGGTTGCACACGCGACCGCGGCCGCCGCCCTGACGGCGCACCTTGGCGGGTGGGATGAGCGGCTCGACCACGGCCCACAGGTTCGGGGACACGAGGCGGGCCGAGAGCTGGTCGATGACGTCGCCGCGGCCGCTGTCGGCCGGGTGCTCCGGCCAGGCCTGGGCGCGGGTCCAGGAGTCCTGCCGCGGGGCCGCGTCGGCGGGCCGGGAGTCCTGGCGGAGGGCCTCGGCGCGCTGGCGGGAGCGGAGCAGGGTGGCCAGGGCCGTGTCCTCGGCCGTGGTGCGGCGCTGCGGGACGGCGTAGCCCTGGTGCGGCTGGACGCCGCGGGCGATCTCGGCGCCGACGGTGCGGCGGAACGACGTGCCGGCGGCCAGGCGCGGATCGACCGGCTGGCCGTAGCGGACCGGGACCTGGCCCTGGCGCGGGGCCACCGGGCGTGGGGGCACCTGGCGGGGCGGGACCTGCCGCGCTAGCCGCGGGTCCGGGGTGCGTGCGTACTGCGATTCGGTCATCGTGTGGTCCTCCGCCAGGACTTTTCCGTCAGGTGACAGCGCTCACGGTAAGAACGCGGTCACTCGGCGGGTAAGTGGTCGAGCCGATCAAGGCGACGAACGGGCGTGCGGCGGCGATACGCGGCTCGCCCAGTTGAGACGAGTGGCGCACCGTCTGCGACGAACGGATAACCGGTCGTGGTACCCGCTACACGATCGAGTGACACCCGGTGCCCACCCAGTGGGCGCCCGGTGGTCACCGCCGGCGAGGCCCCCGCGAGCGTTGACGGTCGGGTTACCGTTCGGGGGTGAAGCTTTGGGCCACCAGCGACCTGCACGTCTCCTACCAGGACAACCACGACGTGGTGGCGGCGATCGAGGCACCGGACCCCGAGGACTGGCTGATCGTCGCCGGGGACATCGGGGAGAAGTTCGCCGCCGTCGAGTGGACTCTCGGGCAACTGCGCCCGCGGTTCGCGCGGGTGGTGTGGTCGCCCGGCAACCACGAGCTCTGGACCACCAAGGACGACCCCAACCAGGCCCGCGGCGAGATGCGCTACAAGCAGCTCGTGGAGCTGTGCCGCAGCCTCGACGTGCTCACGCCAGAGGACCCGTACGAGGTCTTCGAGGGCACCGGCGGACCGGTCACCGTCTGTCCGCTGTTCCTGGGCTACGACTACTCCTTCCGGCCACCGGGCGCCACGGACGTGGAGTCGGCCCTCGCCATCGCGCGGGAGGCGGGCGTCGTGTGCACCGACGAGTACTTCCTGCACCCGGACCCGTACCCGTCGCGCGAGGCGTGGTGCAAGGCGCGGGTCGAGGAGACCGCGGCGCGGCTCGCCGAGATCAGCGGGCCGACGGTGCTGATCAACCACTACCCGCTCGTGCGCGACCCCACGTTCGTGCTGCGCTACCCCGAGTTCGCGCTCTGGTGCGGCACCGAACTGACCGCCGACTGGCACACGCGGTTCAACGCGGTCGAGATGGTCTACGGCCACCTGCACATCCCCCGCACGACGCACCACGACGGCGTGCGCTTCGACGAGGTCTCGCTCGGCTACCCGCGCGAGTGGAAACCACGCGGCACCACCAGGGTGAAGCTGCACGACGTGCTGCGGGAGTCGTAGAGGTGCTGGAACAGCTTCTCCCCCCGCCGATCGCGGCGGTGGAGCGGTTCGACGACGAGCAGCCCGCCGACCTCTTCCCCGAGGAGGAGGCGCTGATCGTCAACGCGGTGCCGAAGCGCCGGGCGGAGTTCGGCTCGGCCCGCGCGTGCGCCCGTGACGCGCTGCGGACGCTCGGCATCGCGCCGGTCGCGATCCTGCCGGGCCCGAAGCGCGAACCGCGGTGGCCGGACGGCGTCGTCGGCAGCCTGACGCACTGCGCCGGCTACCGCGCCGCGGCCCTCGCGCTCAGCACCGACTTCCGGACCATCGGCATCGACGCCGAGCCGCACGCGCCCGCGCCCGAGGGCGTGCTGGAGGCGATCGCGCTCCCGGCGGAGATCGAGCGGATCCCCGTCCTGCGGGCCGAGGACCCGAAGATCTGCTGGGACCGGCTGCTGTTCAGCGCGAAGGAGTCGACCTACAAGGCCTGGTTCCCGGTCACGCGGCGGTGGCTGGGCTTCGAGGACGCCGACATCACGCTCCGCGCCGACGGCACGTTCCACTCGCGCGTCCTGCTGCCCGACACCCCGGTCGCGGGTTTCGACGGCCGCTGGCTGGTGCAGGGAGACGTGCTGGTCACCGCCATCGCGGTGCCCGCCTGACGCCCAGGCCGAAAGTCGAGGGTGTCAGGCTTGATCAACCGGGGTAAGGAGTGGTGGGCTTAACCCTCGACCGCCGGGAGGCCACCATGGGCGAGGACGTCGCGAAGCACGAGTTCACGCGCGAGGACCGCACGCGGTACCGCACCAAGGTGCGCCGGTGCCTCGACGTGTTCGCGCGCATGCTGCGGGAGGCGCGGTTCGACTTCGAGCGGCCGATGACTGGTCTCGAGATCGAGATCAACCTCATCGACGAGCACGGCGACCCCGCGATGAAGAACCACGAGGCGCTGAAGGTCATCGACGACCCCGACTTCGTGACCGAGCTGGGCCAGTGGAACATCGAGATCAACGTGGCCCCGCGCAGGCTCGCGGGCGGCGGGATCACCTCGTTCGAGGAGACCGTCCGCCGCAGCCTGAACTCCGCCGAGGAGAAGGCGCGCGAGGTCGGCGCCCACATGGTCGTCAACGGCATCCTGCCGACCCTGCGGTCCCGGCACATCTCGCCGCACCTGCTCTCGAGCAACCCGCGCTACGCGCTGCTCAACGAGCAGGTGCTGGCCGCGCGTGGCGAGGACCTGCAGATCTCCATCGACGGCGTGGAGCGACTGCACCTCACGTCGAGCTCGATCGTGCCCGAGGCGGCCTGCACCAGCACGCAGCTGCACCTGCAGGTGTCGCCGGAGCAGTTCCCCGCCTACTGGAACGCGGCGCAGGCCATCGCGGGCGTGCAGGTCGCGGTTGGCGCGAACTCGCCGTTCTTCCTCGGCAAGGAGCTGTGGCGCGAGACCCGCATCGCGCTGTTCCAGCAGGCCACCGACACCAGGGGCGACGAGCTCAAGGCCCAGGGCGTGCGGCCGCGCGTGTGGTTCGGCGAGCGGTGGATCAACTCGATCTTCGACCTGTTCGAGGAGAACGTCCGCTACTTCCCCGCGCTGCTGCCCATCACCGACGACGAGGACCCGCTCGCGGTGCTCGACAAGGGCGACACGCCCTCGCTGAGCGAGCTCAAGCTGCACAACGGCACCATCTACCGCTGGAACCGCCCGGTCTACGACGTGGTGCGGGACAAGCCGCACCTGCGCGTCGAGAACCGCGTGCTGCCCGCGGGCCCGACCATCGTCGACACCCTGGCCAACGCCGCGCTGTACTTCGGCCTGGTGCGAGCGCTGGCGGAGGACGAGCGTCCACTGTGGTCGCAGATGAGCTTCCAGGCCGCCGAGGAGAACTTCAACGCGGCCTCCCGCAACGGCATGGACGCGCAGATGTACTGGCCCGGCGTGGGCACCGTGCCCGTGGTGGAACTGGTGCTGCGGCGACTCCTCCCTCTCGCGCACGAGGGGTTGATCCGGTGGGGCGTCGACTCGGCCGAGCGCGACCGCCTGCTCGGGGTGATCGAGCAGCGGTGCCTGTCCGGCGTGAACGGCGCGACCTGGCAGGCGCGCGAGTTCCACCGGCACTACGACCACTCGCACCTGGACCGGGCCGACGCGCTCCGCACGATGCTGCGGACGTACGTGGACCTGATGCACGCCAACGAGCCCGTGCACACGTGGCCGGTCACCGGGTGAGTGGGTGATCTCGCCGGTCGGCTGAGACGGGTCCCGGTCGCGGTGAGGCGCGGCCGGGGGGTGGAGCGGTGGTCGGGGCCGCGGTGAGGCGGCCAGGGGTGGAGTGGGTTGTCGGGGCCGCGGCGAGGCGACCAGGGCGGAAGTGGGTCGTCGGGGCCGCGGTGAGGCGGCCGGGGCGGAAGTGAGTTGTCGGGGCCGCGGCGAGGCAGCCGGGGCCGGAGCGGGTTGTCAGGGTCGCGGCGAGGCGGCCGGGGCGGAAGTGGGCTGTCGGGGCCGCGGCGAGACGACCAGGGCCGGAGCGAGTCGTCGGGGTCGCGGCGAGGCGGCCAGGGGTGAAGTGGGTCGTCGGGGCCGGAGCGGGTCGCCCGGTCCGAGCGGCAAAACCGGCCGGGCACGGGCGCGCGTGACCGGCCCAGGGGCGGGCTCGGCTGGGTGCGGCGGACTCGACCGATGCGGCGCGTTCGGCTGGTGCGGCGCGTTCGGCTGGTGCGGCGCGGTTCGGGCGGTGGTGAGCGCAAGCCACCCGTGTTCCCGGAACAGCCACGATCCGCGTCGTACCCGACAAGCAGCACGTCGTACCCGACAACAGCAAGTCGGACCGGCAGCGACAGGCCGGGACCAGAGCGGCCCGGCGGATCAAGGGCGGCGAGCGCTCCCGCGTCTGGAGCACCCGGACCACCGACAGCAACCACCATAGCGGCCGGCACCGACAGAAAACGGCGACCGCCCCTCCGGAGTCCCGGCCGCGAGCGGCTCAGCCGCGGAACAGCTCCGCACCGGCAAATTGAGGCGACCCGGCCGACTCCGGTGGGGCATCCTCGAAGCCTGATGCCATCCACAGTCACCAAGACACCAGCACAGCTGCCGGAGGTGCTGCTGCACGTCGCCGTCGGCCGGTTCGTGTCGCACCACCCGCTGCTGGGCGCGCTGGCGGCGACGATGACGGTCGTGGCGGACGCGGAACTGGCGCGGGGCTGGGACATCTCGATCGTGGCGGTGTCCGCGGAGGCGGCCGAGATCTACGTGAACCCGGTGGCGGGCCTCACGACACCGCAGTGGCGCTTCGTGCTCGCCCACGAGATGCTGCACGCCGCGCTGCGCCACGGCGACCGGGCGGGCGGGCGCGACCCCCACCTGTGGAACATCGCCGCCTACTTCGTGGTCAACGACTGGCTGGTCGAGATGGGCGTCGGGTCCCCTCCCCCTGGCGTGCTGCACGACCCCGAGCTGCGCGGACTGTCCGCGGAGTCCGTCTACGACCGGATCGCGGTGGACCTGCGCCGCCACCGCGGGCTGCTCACGTTGCGCGGCAGGCAGGGCGACCTGCTCGGCGCACCGCTGCGCGGCCCGGCCGGCGTCGCGGACCTCGACGCGTTCTACCGGCGTGCCCTGCTCACCCGCCTGGGCCACCACACGGTGTCGCGCTGCCTGCTGCCCGCGGGGCTGGTCGAGGAGATCCGCGCGCTGGAGCACCCGCCGCTGCCGTGGGACGCCCGGCTGGCGCGGTGGTTCGAGGAGTTCGTCCCCGCCGCCGAGAGGAGGCGTTCCCACGCGCGGGCATCACGGCGCCAGGCGTCCACTCCGGACATCCCGCGGCCGGGCTGGGTGCGGCCGGAGTCGCGGGAGGCGCGGCCGGCGTTCGGGGTCGTGCTCGACACGTCCGGCTCGATGGACCCGAGGCTGCTGGGCAAGGCGTTGGGCGCCATCGCCTCCTCCGGCCCGGTCCTGGTGATCACCGACGGCGGCTGCGACGTGCTGCGGGTCCGGCGCGAGCACGCGTTCCTGATCCCGGCGGGCGCCCACCTGCCGTTCCGCCCCCGCGGCCCGGTCTTCCGGATGTCCTGATGGAGATCGCCTGCGACGAGTCGGGGTCCGAGGGCGAGAAGCTCGTCGGCGGCGTCACCGCGGTCTTCGCGCACGCCGGCGTCCGCGTCACGCACGAGGAGGCGTCGGACTGCGTCGGGACGCTGCGCGAGATGATCAAGTCGCCGGCGCTCGAGTACAAGGCGAACCACCTGCTGCGCCAGAAGAACCGGTGGGTGCTGCTGTGGTTCCTCGGCCCGGACGGGCCGCTGGCGGGCAGGGCGCGCGTGCAGCTCGTGGACAAGCGGCGGTTCCTGGCCGCACGGGTGCGCGCCGAGTTCGGCGCGGTGAGCGGGCCGCTGGAGCTCTACAACGACCTCCTGCGCGCACGGGGCCCGCGCGGCGCGCTCGACCCGTTGTTCCCGGCGATCCTGCGGGCCGTGGCGCAGTGGCAGGGGCCCGTGTCGATCGTGCACGACCAGCAGTTGTCGCTGACCGAGGGGCGCATCCGGCAGCTGAGGAAGATCGCCCCGCGGCTGCGGAGCCTGACTCTGGTTGACTCTCAGTACGACGCACGCGTGCAGGTGGCCGATTTCCTGGCAGGAATCGCGCGGCGGGTCGCGGAAGAAGAACTCAACGGACGACCTGACCGCGAGGTGATCGAGTTGCTGATGCCGTTCGTCGTCGGACCTGGGATGTGGAATGCCTGATGCGCTGTTCGCCGACCCCCGTCTCGCCCGGCTCTACGACGCCTTCGACGGGCCGCGGGACGACCTGGCGCTGTACCTGGGAGTCGCGGCCGAACTAGGGGCGCGTTCCGTGCTCGACGTCGGGTGCGGCACCGGGTGCCTCGCCACGCTGCTGGCGGACGCGGGGCACGCGGTCGTCGGCGTCGACCCGGCACTGGCGTCGCTGGAGATCGCGCGGGCCAAGGACTCCCGCGTCACGTGGATCCACGGCGACGCGACGACGTTGCCCGCCCTGCAAGCCGATCTCGCGACGATGACCGGCAACGTCGCGCAGGTGTTCCTCGGCGACGACTGGGAGGCGACCCTGCGGGGCGTGCACGCCGCGCTGCGCCCCGGCGGTCACCTCGTGTTCGAGACGCGGCGACCGGAGCGGCGGGCCTGGGAGGACTGGTCGCGGGTGCGGCCGCGGGTGCGCGGCGGGGTGCGTGAACAGCTCGAGCTGCTCACCGTCAGCCTGCCGTTCGTCTCGTTGCGGCACACCTACACGTTCCCGGACGGTTCGCTGATCGCGTCGGACTCGACGTTGCGGTTCCGCTCGCGCCCCGAGGTCGAGAAGAGCCTCACGCGGTGCGGGTTCGAGGTCGTGGACGTCCGCGACGCACCGGACCGGCCGGGCCGCGAGTTCGTGTTCGTGGCGCGGCGGGTCAGCTGACGAACGCGGGTTGCTTCCAGGCGTGGACGAGCCACGGCAGCACCTGCGGCAGCCGGTCGGCCACGATGTCGTGCAGCACCAGCACCATCCGCCCGGACCGCGCGGGGCCGGCGTCGAGCCACACGACGTGCATCAGCACGCCGGCCTGCAGGTCGAGCCCCGCCTCCGCCTCCGCGAGGGCGGCGGGGGTGGCGGCGGCGGGGTCGGAGACCTCGTGGTGGGCGAACCCGGACCGGCACAGCTCGGGATGCAGTTCCACCAGGGACTCCATCGCGGCCGCCAGGCGGCCCACGCCCAGCCCTGCCCGGACCTGCACTGTAATCGCTCTCACATTAGGAGAGGCTAACCTATTCTCCAGTGCGGGTCACGCCCGCTGAGGCCCAGGACACGGTCGAGCAGAGGCGCGTTCGAGTCGACCTCCACCACCGCCCCGAACAGCGAGCCGTCGCGGTCGTCCGGCCCGATCGACGACACGAAGCCGTGGACGACCTGGAGCAGGTCCGCGTCGACCGCGAAGTCCTGGCCGGTCGCGCGGGCGAGGTCCCAGCCGTGCAGGACGATCTCGTCGAGCGCCACCGCCGCCGCGACCTCTCCGGGCAGGTCGACGCCGCCCGCCGCCGTCATGCCCTCCCAGGCCTGCGGCGAGCGCCACGCCTGCACGAGCTCGTCCAGCCGCCGCGGGACAGACTCGCGGAAGTCGAGCGGCAACCGCGCCGCGTCGCCCGTGCCGCTGCCGGTCACCGGGGTTTTGCGCGCCGCCATGGTGAACGCGTGCGTCAGGCCGTTCACGTGGTCGAGCAGGTCGGCGACCGCGTAGCCGGGGCAGGGCGTCGGCGCTTTGAGGTCGCCGTCCCCCACGTTGCGCACCACCTCCGCCAGCCGCACGGCCGCGGGCTCCAGGTCGAACATCAGTAGCCGTCCCCTCCCCAGAACTGCTCCTCGAGCGTGTCCGCCGTGCCGGCGAGCAGCTGGAGCGGGTCGGTGAACTCGTGGATGTCCAGGTCGGCCAGCGGCAGCGAGTGCCGCACGACGACGTGCTCCCCCATGATCGCGAGACCGCACGCGACGGTGGAGTTGCCGACCTCCTCGAGCACCGCGCGGAGGTCGACCTGCGAGGCCAGCCCGCACGGGGAGGCGATCTGCACCCACTCGTGCATCTTGTCGAGCACTTCCCTGACGATGATCACGACCTGCGTGCGGTCGTCGTCGCCCTCGTCCTCGTCCCCGAAGGTGAAGAGGATCCTCAGCTCTTCGCCGTCGTCGTGGATGACGTCGTACTCGGCGCGGACGTAATCCGCGAGGTCTCCCCAACTCGCCATGGCGCAACCCTACTGGCCGCGACGGCCCAGAGCCCGGTGACGAGCACGGCGCCGACCTCGGCGATGAGCAAGATCCTCTCGATGTAGCCCAACGGGAACACGCGCCACCACCGAACGTCGGACACCATCCCCATCGCAATGGCGTACAAGATCGGCATGAATGCGACAACGCTCAACAATCCGGATGCCATCGTCCACCTGGCGTGTCGTCCCCACACGGCGTGCCGCAGCCACGGCCGGGCGAGCAGGATGATCGCGATCGGCAGGCTGACGAACGCGAGCATGCTGCCGAACCGGTGGATGCTGCCGCTGAGCTCGTTGGTGCCCATCGCCCAGTTCGTCTTCGGGAACACCACCACGAGCAGCAGGCCTGCCGACCACAGGACGAGCGCGACCGCGCCCGGTGCCCGCCAGCGGGACAGCCCCCGGTGCACGAGCGCCAGCAGGATCGCGAGCGACCCGAACGCGAGGAGCAGCACGGCGACGTCGAAGACCGGCCGGTAGTCGCCCAGCGCGTACTCGCTGATCGTGCGGCGCAGCGACCCGACGGTGAGGTCGAGCAGCCCGACCATGGCCACCGTGACCACGACGGCGAGTGAACCGCCGACGGCGGCAAGTCGAGGAATCAGCACACAACGGACAACGCCCGGACGAACCCGGCGGGTTCCTGCATTCAGGGAACCGACAGGAAGCCCTCAGCCGAGCACGCTGCCGCAGGTGATGTTGACCTGCGCTCCCGTGATCGTGCGGCCCCAGTCCGACGCCGCGAAGAGCGCCGCCCTGCCGACGTCCTCGAGCGTCGCCACCCGTGCGAGCGGCGAGCGGCGGAGCATGTCCGGTTCGACCTGGCCGCGGAAGTCCTCCGGCACCGACTCGGGCACGCCCGCGGTCTGCAGGGTGACCACGCGGACGCCGTGCGGGCCGAGCTCCACCGCGAGCTGGCGGCGCATCGACTCCACCGCGTCGAACGCCGCGAGCAGCCCGCCGAGCCGCCACTCGCGGTGCGCGGAGGCGTCGCCGGTGCCGCCGAAGAACAGGATGACGCCGGACTTCTGCCGCGTCATGTGCCGGGCCGCCGCCCTGGCGGTGAGGAACTTCGACCGCACGGCCGAGACGACGGGGCTGAGGTAGTCCTGCACGCTCATCTCGACCATCGGTGTGCCCTGGACGTCGTTGTCGGTCGTGACGTTGACCGAGATGTCGAGGCGGTCGAACGTGGCGGCGTGCTCGTCCACCGCCCGTTCGTCGAGCGCGTCGACCACGGCGTACTGGGCGCCGAGCTGCCCGGCCCTGGCCCGGAGCGTGGCCTCGGTCCGTCCCGCGAGGTGCACCTCGGCCCCGGCCTGCGCGAACGCCGCGGCGATGGCGCCGCCGATGCTGCCCGCACCGCCGTAGATGACTGCGACCCTGCCGTTGAGATCCAGCTCTCGTCCGGTCATGGCCGAAGACGATAACTCCTATTCGAGCGATTCCGCCGCCTCGGCCGCCACCGCCGCGGACACGGCGCTGAGCGCCGGCGAGTCGAGCTTCCACCGCTGCCAGTAGAGCGGCACGGACACCGACCGGCCCGGCGCGAGGTCGACCAGCCCCTCCTGCACCTGCTGCGGCGGCACCATCCCCCAGCCCAGGCCCGCGGCGACCGCCCGCACGTACACCTCCGACGACGGCACGTAGTGGCGGTGGTCGGACGCGCCGCGGCCGCGGGTCAGCGTGCGCACGAACCGGTCCTGCAGGTCGTCGTTGCGGTCGAACACCACGACCGGGGCCTGCGGCAGCCACGACTTCAGCTCGCCGTTGGCGTGGCGCCGCACGAAGGACTCCGACGCCATCGCGGCGTAGCGGATGTGGCCGAGCTTGCGCACCTCGCAGCCCGCCACCGGTTCCCCGGACGACGTCACCGCGGCCATCACCAGGCCCTGGCGCAGCAACGCCGTCGTGTGGTCCTGGTCCTCGCGGTGGAGGTCGAACGAGATCCGCGGCTCCGCCGGAACCCGTTGCAGCGCCGGGAGGAACCAGGTGGCGAGCGAGTCGGCGTTCACCGCGATCGGCACCCGCACGACGGCCGTCTCGCCGAGGGCCGCGTCGAGGTCCTGGTCCAGGGCGAGCAGTTGCCGGCCGTAGCGGACCAGCACCTCGCCCGACGGCGTCAGGCGCACCGGGCGGGCGCGCACCAGCAGCACGCGGCCGGTGCGCTGTTCGAGCGCCTTGATGCGTTGCGAGACAGCGGAAGGCGTGACGTGCAGCACCGCGGCCGCCGCGTCGAACGTGCCCGCGTCGACGACCGCGAGCAGCGTGCGCACCAGGTCCAGGTCCATCACGGGCGCTAATGCTACGTAAAAATCTTTAGCTGGTCTCACCACAAGCGCGTCACTACCGTCGGCGAGGTGACTGACCTGCTCCTCGGCTTCGGCACCATGATGACCCTCATCGTCGCGATCGGCGCGCAGAACGCTTTCGTGCTGCGCCAAGGACTCCGGCGCCAGGCAGTGGCGAAGGTCGTCGCGGTGTGCGCGATCTCGGACGCGATCCTGGTCGCGGTGGGCGTCGCCGGGTTCGGCGCGATCGTGCAGAGGTGGCCCGCGGTGATCACCGCCGCCGCGCTCGCCGGCGGGGTCTTCCTGCTGGGCTACGGCTTTCTCGCGGCGCGGAGGGCGATGCGGCCCTCCGCGCTGACCGGCTCCGGCGAGGCGTCGGGACGGCCCGTGCTGACGGCGCTCGCGCTGACGTGGCTCAACCCGCACGTCTACCTCGACACCCTGCTGCTGCTCGGCTCGATCGCCGCGGGCCGGTGGCTCTTCGGGATCGGCGCGGTCACGGCGAGCGTCACGTGGTTCGTCGCGCTGGGCTTCGGCGCCCGGCTGCTCAGCCCGCTGTTCGCGAAGCCCCGCGCGTGGCGGGTGCTGGACGGCGTGATCGCCGCCGTGATGACCGGTCTCGGGATCGCGCTGATCGCCGGGTCGTGACGCGGGAGCGGTGGCTCACCGCAGCGGTGACGACGCCGCCGGTGGCAGACCGGCCCGGTCCGCCACCGGCCACGCCAGCGGGTCGGGACCGAGCTCCACGAGCTCGGCGACCTGGAGCCTCGACCACGGCGAGATCTCGCGCGTGCCGTCGAGGACGTCGGACGCGAACTTGGCCCACGCCACCCGTTCGGTGGAATCGACCTCGTCCGGGTTGGGCGCGGGGTCGTCGTCGGTGAGGACCCGGAACACCGGGCACATCTCGTTCTCGACGATCCCGTCCATCTCGGCGCGGTAGCGGAAAGCGGGCAGCAGCAGCTCGGGAGCCTGGACCGTCATGCCGAGCTCGTCCCGCAGCCGGCGCACCACGGCCTCCGCGACGTCCTCGCCGGGGGCCGGGTGGCCGCAGCAGGTGTTCGTCCACAGACCGGGGAAGGTCTTCTTGTGCAGCGCGCGGCGGGTGAGCACCGTGTTGCCGGCGGAGTCGAAGACGTAGCTGGAAAACGCGAGGTGCAGCGGGGTGTCCGCGTGGTGCACCACGGCCTTGTCCTCGACGCCGATGGCCGAACCGTCCTCGGCCAGGAGGACCACCTGTTCCACAGTCACGCCCACACGTAATCACACGCGGCCGAAGATCGGGAACCAGGCGTCCGGGTGAGGGGCTCGAGCGCGGGGCTAGCCGGACCACAGGTGGCGCAGGTCACCCTGGGGTCATGACGTCCCCGTTCGCTCAGGCGCACACCATGTTCCTGGTGCTGGTCAGCCCAACGGGCCAGTACTCGATCTGGCCGGCGGTGCTGCAGGTGCCCGCCGGCTGGCAGGTCGTCCACGGAGTCGCCTGCAGGCAGTCCTGCCAGGACTACGTCGACGCACGGCGGTCGCACCTGCCCGCAGCGGCGTGAGGCCTGGTGCCGTGACCCGTCACGGCACCAGGACCAGCTTGCCCTCGACCTCGCGGTTCTCCAGCCGGCGGTGCGCTTCGGCCGCCTGCTCCAGCGGCAGGGTGACCACCTCGGGCTCGATGACCCCGGCCACCAGCCGCTCGACCAGTGCCGCCACGTCGGCCCGGAACCCGGCCGGGTCCCCGTCGACCGCGCGCGCCACGGTGTGCACGACCACCCGCGGCCCCGGTGTGAGCTTCGCCCGCAGCAGGGCACCGACGGTGCGCGCCATCGCGCCGGCCCGGGAGTGGCCCGCTCCGGTGGCGAAGCTGAACCCGTACGACACGACCACCCCGGACGGTTTCGTGGCGCGCCGGGAGCGCACCAGCGAAGGGCCGCCCACCGGGTCGAACGTGGCCGCGACCGGCACGGGCACGGAGGCCTGGTCCGCGACCCAGATGGCGCCGCCCGCCTCGACCCGGCCACGCCGGCCGGGACTCGAGGTGCCGTAGACGGCGACCCCCGCCGCCCTGGCGATCTGCGTCAGCGCCGACCCCACGCCGCCGGCCGCCCCGAGCACCAGCACGGCGTCACCGGGCGCCGGCCTGGCCACCCGGTGCACCATCTGCCAGGCCGTGAGGTAGTTGAGCACCAGCGCGTCGAGCTGCGCGGCGGGAGGACCCTCGGGCAGCGGGACGGTCCGCGCCGCCGGTGCCAGCACGTGGGTCGCGTACCCGCCGTCGCCGACGAGGGCGCCGACGCGCTGACCGGGGGTGAACTCCGCGACGCCCGCGCCGACCCGCATGACGTGCCCGACGACGTCGAAGCCCTGGACCTCCGGGAGGGCGCCGGGCGTGAGACCCCGGCGGGTCGTGACGTCGTGGAACGCCACCCCCGCGGCCTCCATCGTGATCAGGACCTGGCCCGGCCCCGGTTCGGGCACCGGTACGGCCTCGACCCGGAGCACCTCCGGTCCTCCCGTGGAGGTCAGCCGCACCCGTCGCGCACCCGCTGCTGTGGTCATGCCCGAAAGATACATGAGAAACTCAAGGAGTTGGTCAGCGGTCTTCGGCGAGCGCCTTCGCGAGCAGGGAGTGCAGGAGCCGCTGCTCCTCGGCGCCGAGGCCGACGAACGGCGAGTGCCGGGCGACGACGGCGAGCAGCCGCTCGCGCACCTCCCGGCCCTCGCCGGTGAGCACCAGCGTCCGGACGCGCCCGTCACGCGGGTGCGGGCGGCGCTCGGCGAGCCCGCGCTCCTCGAGCTGCGCGCTGAGCAGGCTGATGTTGGAGGGGTCGCACCGCAGGAGGCCGGCGAGCTTGCGCAGCGGCTGCGGCTCGGCGTCCGGGTCGAGGACCCACACCAGGTTCGCCGTCGGGCCGGTGAGCTCCAGCCGCTCCAGCCCGTCGCGCATCCGGCCGGCGACCTCCCCGGCCAGCGCCGTGACCTGGTACAGCAACGAAGCCGCGAGCTCATCGACCGCCATGAGCCGAGCTTAACCGGAGGAGTTCCTGGAGTTTCTCCACGAACGACGGGAGGCCGGGAGGGGGTTCCGCCC